>JBCCHQ010000062.1:0-31099 GCA_039028735.1 Planctomycetota bacterium
CGGGCCCTCGACGGCGACAGTGCGCCCTTTGACTTCTACTTTGACACCGGCAGGTACAGCCACCGGTTGTTTGCCGATCCTCGACATGAGTTATCCTCGCCTAGTAAACCGTACAGATGACCTCGCCGCCCACTTTCTGGGCGCGGGCCTCGTTGTCGCTCAGTACACCCTTCGAAGTCGATACGACCTGAATCCCTTGACCACGCAGGATCGGAGTCAGTTCGTTGACCGCCTTGTAGGTCCGACAGCCGGGGCGCGACACTCGCTCGATTGTGCGAATGACCTGCTCCCCTTCCGGGCCGTACTTCAGCTGGATCTTCAGGTGGCGACGGTTGTCCTTCTCCTCGACAGCGTAGCTATCGATGAACCCCTCGCGGTGAAGAGCTTTGACGATCTCTTCCTTCACCTTCGAGTGAGGAGCCGTCACAGCCGGGCGTCCCAGCCGGTTAATGTTGCGAATGCGGGTCAGCAGGTCCGCAATAGGGTCTGTCATCATGTTATTGCGTCTCCTACCAGCTGGCTTTCTTGACGCCGGGAATCTCTCCCCGCGAAGCTAGGTTTCGGAAGCAAACCCGGCAGATCTGGAACTTGCGATAGTAGGCTCGTGGTCGCCCGCAGAGTTGACACCGGTTGTAGGCCCGAGTCCGGAACTTCGGCTCACTCCGCTGCTTGTTGATTAGGCATTTTCTAGCCAACGTAGCTCCTATGCCGCTTTGAACGGAAACCCAAACTCAGTGAGCAGGGCCAACGACTGCTCGTCGTTGGAATTCTTGATTGTCATGCAAACGTCCATTCCCTGAGTGAACTCGACATCGTCGATCTTGATCTCAGGGAAGACTACCTGGTCCGTCAGCCCCATCGCATAGTTGCCGCGCCCGTCGAACGACGTGCGCGGGAAACCACGGAAGTCGCGAATACGCGGAATCGCGACGCTGATCAGTCGGTCCAGGAACTCATACATTCGCTCGCCACGCAGCGTCACCTTGCAACCGATCGGCATACTCTCGCGCAGCTTGAAGTTCGAGATCGACTTGGTAGCTCGCGTGATCGCCGGCCATTGCCCGGTGATCAGCGACATCTCCTTCTGCGCTTTGTCGAGGCGTTTCGAGTTCTCGATCGCCTTACCGACACCGCAGTTCACGACGATCTTCTCCAAGCGCGGCGTCGCGTTGGTGTTCGTGATGCTGAACCGCTCCTGAATCGTCGAGCGGATCTCGTCGAGGTACTTATCCTTGAGTCTCGCCATCGTCTGTCCTAGATCGGCTTCCCGCTCTGCGCGGAAATCCGCTGGTTACGACCTTTGTCATTCTTGTTCACGCGCACACGCACCGGTCGTCCTTCGTCCTCGCTGTACAGCATGACGTTGGACATGTGGATCGGTGCTTCCTTCTGGATCCGACCCCCCTGCGGGTACTGCTGGCTACGGCGAATATGCTTGTAGACCAGATTGACGCCCTGCACGATCACGCGATGTTTCTCGAGATCGACGCGCAGGATCTTACCCCGCTGCCCCTTCTCATCGCCGCTGATCACTTGGACGGTGTCGCCTCGCCTCAACCGCAACATGGGTGCGATTCCTTTCTCGACTCTCAGACCACTTCCGGGGCCAGAGAGATGATCTTCATGAAGTCCTTCTGGCGTAGCTCGCGAGCCACAGCACCGAAGATTCGGGTTCCGCGCGGGTTGTTGTCCTTGTCGAGGATCACAACCGCGTTCCGGTCGAAGCGCACGTACGAGCCATCGTTGCGACGCAACGATTGCTTTGTTCGAACGATCACACCGCGAACAACGTCGCCCGGTTTGATATCGCTTGTTGGCAGCGCCTTCTTCACAGAGCAAACGATCAGATCACCGACGCTCGCGTAACGACGACGCGAACCACCGAGGACCTTGATGCACTGCACGCGCTTCGCGCCGGAGTTGTCGGCAACGTCCAGCTTCGTCTGCATCTGGATCATGCTGTGCCCCCGCTCCCGGGTGCTACCGTGACGACCTCGAGGAGTCGCCAGCGCTTCTTCTTCGACAGCGGGCGCGTCTCCGAAATCTCGACTGTGTCGCCTTTGTGCGCCTGGTTGGACTCGTCGTGGGCGTAGTACTTCGTGAACTTCCGCATGTACTTCTTGTAGCGCGGATGCTTCACGAGGCGCTCGCTACGCACGACGATGGTCTTGTCCATACTGTCGCTGACGACGAGACCGCGGACGGTTCGTCGCTCATGCGTCGCCATTGGAGTTCTCCTTCGTACTCGCGGCCTTCTCGGCTGCGATCTGTCGCTCTCTCAGGACGGTCTTGATCCGCGCGATGTCACGTCGTGCACCGCGAATCTCACCGGCCCGCTGCATCTCGTCGTTGGTCGAGTTGAAGCGAAACTTGAACAGTTGCGCATGCAACTTGGCAATCTCGCCGCGGAGATCTTCCTCGGCCAGATCCCGAATCTCGCTGACTCTCATATCTTCGGTCTCCTGTGCACCATGCGCGTGCGCACGGGCATCTTGTGCGCGACACGGTTCAGCGCCTTGCGAGCTGTGGGCTCCGGAGCGCCGACGATTTCGTAGAGGATCGTTCCCGGCTTCACGACAGCGGCGTAAAAGTCCGGTTCCCCTTTACCCTTACCCATTCGGGTTTCGGCCGGGGTCGAAGTGATCGGCTTGTCGGGGAAGATGCGAATCAGCACCTTGCCCTCACCAGCCAACGCTTGGTTGGCCGAGATACGACCGGCTTCGATCTGACGCGCGGTGATCCACCCAGGTTGGGTGGCAGCGATGCCAAAGTCGCCGAACGCGACAAAGTTGCCTCGTGTTGCATTTCCTCGGATACGGCCGCGCTGCACCTTACGGTGTTTAACGCGCTTGGGCATTAGCGCCATGTTGCGGCTTCCCCTTTCGACCGATCACGTCACCTTTGTAGACCCACACCTTGACGCCGATGATGCCGTACGTCGTGTTCGCTTCGGCGAACCCGTAGTCGATATCGGCGCGCAGCGTCGACAGGGGAATCTTCCCTTCCGCGGTGAACTCGCGACGCGCCATCTCGGCGCCACCGAGTCGACCAGAGACCATGACCTTGACACCGAGGGCACCGCGCTCGCGCACGCCCCGTACGGTGTTCTTCAAGACCCGGCGAAACGCCTGCCGCTTGCACAGCTGCTCGGCGACGCCCTCCGCGACGAGTTGCGCGTTGGTGTCCGGATCGGTCACTTCTTCAATGTTGAGCTGCACATCCTTGCCTTGCGTGATGTGCTCGAGGTCGGCCTTGAGCTGATCGACGCGCGACCCCTTACGACCGATCACGACACCCGGGCGCGCGGCGTGCAAAGTGATCGTCACCTTGGAACCGTCGCTCTCGCGCTCGATCTCGATTCGTGGGATCCCGGCGCCACCATAGTGACGCTTGATGTGCCGACGGACTTGCTGGTCCTCGACCAGGAGGGATCCGAAGCTCTTCTTGTTCGCATACCACCGGGAATCCCACCCTCGGGTAATCCCGAGGCGAAGTCCAGTTGGTCTGACTTTCTGTCCCATACCAGTCTTCCTAGTCCGCCTAGTTACTGTCGTCTGAGGCAGCCGCTTCGTCGCGCGACCGCTTCTTGCTCTGTTGCTCGGTCAACACCACGTTGAGGTGCGACGTGCGCTTCATGATCGGGAACGCCATACCACGTGCACGTGGACGCCACCGCTTACCAGTGGGTCCCTCGTCGACGTAGGCTTGCGCAATGACGAGGTTCTCGGCTTCGACAGCGCCTTCTTGCACTGCGTTCGCCATCGCTGAGCGAATGACCTTCGAGATCATCGGCGCAGCGCGACGATGCGTAAAGCTGAGCATCTCGATCGCGGCCTCTGCCTTTTGGTTACGGACGAGGTCCATGACGTAGCGAGCCTTGCGCGGCGAGATACGCGCATGCTTGTGTGAGGCTCTGTATTCGTTCGCCATGCTCTTGACTTTCTCTTACTTCTTGCCACCGGCGTGGCTGCGGAAGGTTCGGGTCATCGAGAACTCGCCGAGCTTGTGCCCCACCATGTTCTCGGTGACGAAGACCTTCTTGAATTCTTTGCCGTTGTGAACCATGAACGTCAGGTTCACGAACTCAGGTGTAATCGTGCAGGCGCGAGCCCAGGTCTTGATTGGTTCGCTGCCCCCTTCGTCCTTCTGCTTCAGAACCTTCTTCAGCAGCTTGACGTCAACAAAGGGGCCTTTTTTTAGCGACCTACCCATTTCCAGCCTTCCTGCTACTTCTTCTTACGACGACGAATGATGTACTTGTTGCTACGGTTGCGCGGAGATCGTGTACGGCCACCCTTCGACAGCACGCCAGTCGGCGAGCAGGGGTGACGACCACCAGCACTACGCCCCTCACCACCACCCATAGGGTGGGCGACGGGGTTCTTGGCGGTACCGCGGACGTGAGGACGACGCCCCTTCCAGCGGGTTCGCCCTGCCTTACCAAGCTTGATCAGGCCGTGATCTTCGTTGCCGACCTCACCAATCGTCGCGCGACAGTTCGTGTGCACCTGACGCACCTCGCCGGACGGCAACGCGATAACCGCGTAAGTACCCTCCTTTGCGAGCAGCTGTGCAGACGTTCCGGCCGAACGCACCATCTTGGCGCCTCCACCCGGAACCATTTCAATGTTGTGCAGCGGCAAGCCGGTCGGAATGTTACGGATCTGCGTCGCGTTGCCGACCTGCGGCTCGACGTTCTCCCCCGACTCCAGCGTCATGCCGACCTCGAGCCCTTTGGGCTTCAAGATGTAACGCTTCTCGCCGTCGGCGTAGTGCAGCAGCGCAATCCGAGCGCTCCGGTTGGGGTCGTACTCAATGTGAGCGACCTTCGCGGGGATCCCGTCTTTATTGCGCTTGAAGTCGATGATCCGATAGAGGCGCTTGTGACCACCACCGCGGTGACGGGTCGTGATGTGACCGTGGTTGTTACGACCACCGGTCCGCTTCAATCGCTGACAGAGCGACTTCTCTGGCTTGCTGCGGGTAATGTCATGAAAGTCCGACACGGAGGCGCCACGGCGCCCAGGTGTTGTCGGCTTGTACTTTCTGATTCCCATGATTTCCTCTTATCCGCTCCTGAGCTTAGAAGACGTCGATCTTGTGCCCTGGCTGCAGGGTCACGACGGCCTTCTTGTAGCCACGAGTCATGCCAAGCGAGCGGCCGATCCGCTTGCGCTTCCCGCTCTGACGGAGCGTGTTCACTTTCTTCACCTTCACGTCGAAGATCTCTTCGATCGCGTTCTTGATCTCGATCCGATTCGAATCGGTCGCAACCTTGAACGTGTAGGCGTTGCGTTTGTCAGTGACGTCGGTGCTCTTCTCGGTGATCACCGCGCTCTTGATAATCGTGTGTAGGTCTTTCATTAGGACGCCTCCGCGTGCGCTTGCTCGCGCTCCTGGACCTGGTCGAACGCAGCTCGCGTCAACAACAGGCGACCGCACTTGAGGAGCGACAGGACGTTGAAGTCCTTGACGGGGAGGATCTCGATCCGCGGCAGGTTACGGCAAGAGAGCAGGATCTGGTCGACCTCGCTCTTCGCCATGCCGTCGGGGAGCCCCAAAAGCAGACGACGGCGCCCACCAATCTTGGAGAGCACCGTAGCCATCGATTTCGTGTTGATCTTCCCGCCGTCTACCGACTCGACGATTGCGGCTTCGCCATCGAGGAGTTTCGTCAGCAGCGCGTGGCGAATCGCCAACTTGCGCTGCTTCTTCGGCAGGCCGTAGTCGTAGTCGCGCGGGGTTGGTCCGAAGATCGTTCCACCACCACGCCAAATGGGCGACTTGCGGCTACCGGAGCGAGCACGACCGGTGCCCTTCTGGCGCCACGGCTTTTTGTTGCTTCCCTTAATCTCCGCGCGCCCTTTGGTTTTCACCGTTCCTTGGCGCTGACGCCCCTGAATGCGGCGGACCGCTTCTTTCAGCAGGGGGACGTTCGGAAAGTTCGAGACGGGGCCGGCGGCAAACGCCTGCGTCCCCTGCTCCGACCCGTCCGCCGTATAAACCGGCACTTCAACGGCGTCGGGGGTGACTGCCTCGCGTGTCTTGACACTCATGCTATTCACTCTTGCCTTTGCTTCGCCGCAGCTTCGCTGCCGTGATCCGCCCGTTCAGGCCGATCTATTGCAAGCTCTCCTCGATATAGAGGTAACCACCGTTCGGGCCCGGAACGGCGCCCTTCACGACCAGGAGATTCTGCTCGGCATCCATCGACACGACGGCGAGGTTGCGAGTCTTGACCCGCTCCGCTCCCATGTGACCCGGCATCTTCTTGCCGCGGTGCACGCGCCCTGGATCCTGGTGCATACCGATCGAACCGACGTTGCGCTTGCTCTTTGAACCGTGCGACTTCGGACCGATCGCGTGATTCCAGCGCTTGACGTTGCCCTGGAAGCCTTTTCCCTTCGACGTTCCCGAGACATCGACCTTCACGACACCCTCGAGCACCGTGACGTCGAAGTTGCTGCCGGCAGCGAGTTCGCTACCTTCCACAACGGGAATCTCGCAGACGTAGCGCTTCGGCGCCGTCTCGAGCTTCTTGTAGAGAGAATCCTGCGGCTTGTTCGGGCGCTTCTTCGAATCGCCGAAACCGACCTGCAGCGCTTCGTAACCATCTTTGTCGCTGGTCTTGACCTGTAACACTGTGCACGGTCCGGCCTCGATCAACGTAACGGGTACCCGTACGTTCTCTTCGTCGAAGACCTGCGTCATTCCCAGCTTGCGACCGAGAATTGATTTTCGGATCCTGCGAGCCATCTCTAAAAGTCTCCTCTGATCCGTCTCAAATCTTGATTCGGACGTCGACGCCTGCCGGCATCGTGATCTTCGTAAGTGCGTCCATCGTCTTCGGAGTCGCCTCGCGAATGTCGATCTTGCGCTTGTGAGTACGCATCTCGAACTGCTCGCGTGACTTCTTGTTGACGTGCGGCGAGCGCAGAACGGTGTAGCGTTCGATCCGAGTCGGCAGTGGCAGCGGTCCACTAACAGCCGCACCCGTGCGCTTCGCAGTCTCGACGATGGCAGCAGCCGCGGTGTCGATGACCATGTGGTCGTACGCCTCCATACGGATGCTGATCTTCTTGTTCATCATTGGTCTCTACCTCGAAACTGAAAATGTATCGGGCGCCGCCCATCAATCGGGAGTCCCTTGGCTGCTTCCCAGAAGCAGGCTGCTCAAAAAAACGAGCCCAAGAACGCGACTGCCGGTTCGGCATCTTCGTGTCGGCCGAGCCCTTCGCTCGCGCGCGGTTTCGCGCGTTCGAAGCGTCCTCTAAACCCTTGAGAAACCGTAACTAACGGCTAATACAGCAGACACGAAAGTCAGGCATTATAGAAACCGGCGAAGGGGTGTCAACACTGAAAGCGCCGGTTTTTACAGGGGATACGAGACGATCCTCGCCACAGCGGGTGAGGTCCGTTGACGCAACCCGCCGTTACGAGCGCTGGCGGTTGGACCGCGTGATCGTCGTATCGCTCGTTGCATGTTCGTCCTTTGTTAGGTATCCTCTGCGCCGGTCTGAAACACGCTGGACAAGCGGCACGAGGAAAAGGGAGGAACCCGTTGGCTCTGAAGCTGGCTCTGAAGCTCCCCCAGCAGCGACCGCTCCGGCTCCCGAGAAAGCCGGCGAGCGCCGAACCGCTGCGCGTCGCTCGCGCGTTGCAACGCCTCCCCGAACTGCGCAGCGCCTTCGCGGACGGCCTACTGAGCTACGCGCAAGTCCGTGCGATCACCCGGGTCGCGACGCCTCAAAATGTCGCAGCGCTGGCGCGAGCTGCGGAGAAGTGTAGCGCGACGCAGTTCTGGTCGTTCGCGCTGCAGCTGCGGCGCACGGAAGCTCAGAAGCGGAAGCGCTCGGCAACCTTCTCGGGGGCCGGTGCATAGCCCACGGGCTCGAGGGTCATCGCCGCGCGGCCCTGCGACAACGACCGCAGATTGGTCGTGTAGCCGAAGACCTCAGCCAGCGGCACCGTGCCAGACAGGCGCCGTATGTCCTGGACCAACTCCACGTTGTCGACATTGGAACGACGCCGCAACAAGTCCTGGTGGATCGCGCCGAAGTAGTCTTCCGGCGTCGTGATCTGGAAGCGCATCACAGGCTCCAGCAAGACCGAGCCGGCGCGGGCTTCGATGGTGTCGAAGGCTTCTCGTACCGCCAACGACACCCCGATCTCGGTTGCTTCGGGATCCTGCTCCGGCACCCGGACTTTGACCTGCACCTGTACGAACGGAAAGCCGAGCTCCCCTCCGGCCTCGAGGCAGGAAGTGATCGTGTCTTCAGCGGCCCGTTTCCAGTCGGGGTGGAGCCCGCCGTCTTCGAGCCACTCGACGGCTGCGCCTTTTTCGTTGTCGTCCGGAATGACCTCAATATCGATCTCGCCCAACTGATCCTTGCCGCCGAGCTGCCGTTCGACTCGCGACTTCTCGCGAGCGGGCCCGGCAAACGTCTGGCGGTACGACACGCGCGGCGTCCCGATCTTGGCATCGACTTTGAAGTCACGGATCAGACGATTGCGCACAACCTCGAGGTGAAGCTCCCCCATTCCGGCCAGAATGACCTGCCCGGTGTCGGGGTTCGTACTCAGGTTCAACGTCGGATCTTCGCGCACCAACCGCGCGAGCTGCTCCAACAAACGATCACGATCGGCCGAACTCTTCGGTTCGATCGCCATCGAGATCACAGTGTCGGGAAACTCGAGGCTTTCCAGCACGATCGCACTCTTCTGCTCGCAGATCGTGTCCCCCGTCGCTGAAAATCGGAGGCCGTTCACGGCTACGATGTCGCCGGCAACGGCCTTCTCGACGGCGTTGCGCTGGTTCGCGTGCATCTTGAAGATCGTCGCGATGCGTTCCTTCTTGCCGGTGCGGGGGTTCAGGTAGCTTCCCCCCTTCTTCAGCTCGCCGGAGTAGATACGCACGTAGGCAAGCTCCCCATGCGAATCCACCTGCAGCTTGAACACCAACGCAACCAGCGGCTCTTTTGCGTCCAGCTTCCGTTCGAGTGGCTTCTGATTGTGCGGGTTGACGCCAACGACGACGCCTCGTTCTTCTGGGGCTGGCAGGTAGTGCACGACCGCGTCCATCAGTGGCTGCACACCTTTGTTGCGAAACGCTGACCCACACAGCACCGGGATCCAGCTTCGGTCCAGCGTCCCAGCGCGAATCGCCGCCCGCAGGACGTCGACCGGGACTTCCTGATCTTCGAGCACTAGCTCCATGACTTCGTCGCTACGATCGGCAACCTTGTCGAGCAGCTCACCGCGCCATAGTTCAGCGAGTTCCTGCGTCTCCGCGCTGATCTCGTGCTCGGTAACCGTGCGCCCTTCGTCCTCTTCGCTGAAGTGGAACTCTTTCATCTCGACGAGGTCGACGATTCCGCGCAGGCCACCTTCCGAACCAACCGGGATCACGACCGGCAACACGTTCGCGCCGAGGCCCTCGTGAATGTCATCGACAACGCGAAAGAAGTCCGCTCCAACGCGGTCGAGCTTGTTGACGAAGATGATCCGCGGCACGTCGTACTCGTTCGCCTGCCGCCAAACTGTTTCTGACTGCGCCTGCACCCCCGCGACACCGCAGAAAACACCGACGGCACCGTCTAGCACCCGCAAGGAGCGCTGAACTTCCGCGGTGAAATCGACGTGACCTGGCGTGTCGATCAGGTTCAGCGTCGTCTTCTTCCAGTCGAAGGTCGTAGCCGCGCTGGTGATCGTAATCCCGCGTTCCTGCTCCTCCTCCTGCCAGTCCATGCGAGCGGTCCCTTCGTGGACCTCTCCCATGCGGTGCTCCTTCCCCGAATAGAAGAGGAAGCGCTCGGAGACGGTAGTCTTCCCGGCGTCGATGTGGGCGATGATGCCTATGTTGCGTACGGTCTTCATGTTGCTCCAGGAGGCGGCACTTCGGCGCGCGGGGGACACTGGTCCAGGAAAGGGGCAAAGGGTAGCGCCTCGGAGCGAGGTTGACCAGAGCTAGCGGCGATCCGGGTCGGCATCTCCATGCACGCGCAAGTCGTCGAGTGAGAACGGCTGCACGTCGATGCCGCGACGGCGCAGGCCACCGCCCAGAGCCCGATACAACTCGGCAATCGCCCGGTTGTAGTCGGCCAGCGCGGCGAGTTCGCCGAGCTGCGCACGCGCCAGCTGCTCCTGACGGCTGAACTTCAGATCGAGAAACTCGGGGGTGAGCGGGCGTCGAACCTCATCAGCCACCAGGACTCGCAGGTTCTCGGTCTGAGCGATTCGGAATGCGCGTTCGGAGGCCACGAGTTCAAAAGACGTTTGCACGCCACGCAGCGCGTCCTTGACCTCCGCAACCAGCTCATCGACGACCAACTCGAGAGCAAGTAGCGCACGCTGGTGCTGCAGGGCCGCTTGCAGACCAGCCGCTTGCGGGCCGCGGTTACCGACTGGAATCTCGTAGGTCAAACCGAACGCGAAGGTGACGAAAGAACGCGTATCGAGGTCCCGGATCGCCGCTCCCAGATCATCTTCGAGACTCGCATAGGACAACGCCGCGGACAGGTCGAGCCGTGGGTGCGCCAAGTTGCGCGCCACTTCCTCCCGAATCGACGCGTCGTCGATCTCGAGGAGTGCCTCCTGGAGCTCAGGACGCTGCCGCAGAGCCCGCGCAATTGCGTCGATCACCGGCAGCGCGATCGGCTGCTCAGAAAACTCGTCGGTCGGCACGAGCACGGCCTCACCATCGATCGGCAGCTCGGGGTCGTTCAAGATCTTCTTCAGACGATCCGACGCCGCCTTGACGACACGACGGGCCAGAATGACGCGCCCGCGCCGCTGCTCGACAGTAGCAACGGCTGCGGCATACTCGGCTTCGCGCGCGTCGAACTGTCGGCGTTGAGCCAACACTGCTCGCACTTCGATCCCGCGATCGAGCAGCTGTTGCTGCGCGGCAAGGTTGCGGTGGGCAAGCCGCAGGTCCCAGTACGCTTTCTCGGTCTCCGCGCAGACGAACTGCAGCTGTTGGTCGAGCGTGGCTAGTGAGCGCTCACGTTCGTTGCGCTGCAGCGCGATGTCGGCTTCGTTGACTCGGCTGCCCCGGCCACGCAGCAGCGGCTGTTCAACCGTGACTCCAACCCGAGCGCCATATGCCGGATCAGGATCGAAATCAAATCCAGGCGTGTCGTCCTCGAAGCGGTCCACCAGTGCTCGGATCGACGCCGTCGCACCTGTTGCGAAACGACGCCGCAACCCCAACTCCAGGGCTTCGCGCTCGCTGGCTGCCACCGATCGACCCAACTCCACGCCATTGAGAACCGGAACGGTACGCGGCTCGTCGTCCTTGGCTAGGCGCGCGTCCGCGTAGAAGACCAAGTCGAACTCCGACTCCGCCACGATCCCCTCTTGGTCGGCGATCAACGGGTCGAAGCGGGCCAGCCTTCCCGACAGATTGTACTTCACTGCTCGCGCTACCGTGTCGCCGAGTCCGATCGGTAGCGATCGTGCGGGCTCACCAGAAAGATCGCGCCCCAGATCGACAGCTACCTCATCGAGCGATTCTGCGCCCGCCATCGCCTCGAGTTCGGGCAGGCGCGAGAGAAACTCATCCGAGAACGAGCTCGGCTGCGCTGCGACCGGTGCGATCTTCTCGGGAGCGCTCCGCAAGTGCCGCTCGAGGACGCGTGCGAGGACATCTTCGGCCGACTCTCTCGGCGGCGCCAACGGACTCCGGCAACCGGTACTAGCGAGTAGAGTCAACGCCATGACGAAGATCGTCGCGGTCGCCGGGGCTACGACCCGCCCCACGCGCCGCTTGCGCAACGCCTGCTGGACATCGAGCACGAAGCTCAAGAGCAACGGCACGAGGATCAACGTGAAGACCGTCGACACGAGCAGCCCGCCCAAGACAACGCTCCCCAGGCCACGATAGAGTTCCGAACCCGAACCAGGCATGAACACCAACGGTGCCATCCCACCGACCGACGTGAGCATGCTCATGAAGATCGGTCGCACGCGCGTGCGCACAGCTTCGGCGATTGCGGCGCGCGGCGGCATTGGCTCTCGGTCCTCGCCACCTCGGATGAAGTTCAACGACTGATGCACCAACAGGATTGCGTTGTTGACGACGACACCGATCAAGATCACGAAACCCAGCATCGTCAGCACGTCGAGATTCTGGACCGGCATGTAGCGATCCCCGAGACTCCACAAGTGCACAGCGTACAACGCGCCGAAACCGCCGAGCGTGGCCAACGGCACGCTGAACAGGATCACGAACGGCTGCAGGAAACTCTGAAAGAGCACACACAACAACAAGTACGTGACGATCAACGCCAGGACCAACGAAGCGGACACCGTGCCGAGAAGCGTGCCATCTCCGAGCATCGCGCGCTGCACCGATTCCAGCTTGCTCGCCGACCCAGTGAAGCTGGTTTCGACACCCGGAGGGATCATGCCGGCCGCGCGATGTTGCGTCAGCAGGTCCTCGATCTGCGCGACTGCGCTCTCCAGCGGGGTTCCAGAGTCGGCCGTGAACTCGAGCGTGATCGCCCGCTGGCGACCGACGCGATTGATCTGCGGCGCCGTGGCAATACGGCGCAGGTCAGCGACAGTCTGCAGAGAGACGACGTCGCCGGTGGCTGTCGCCATCGGCAGATCAGGAATCGTCGTAATCCGCTGGCCGATCGGCGACGAGGACACGATCTTCAGGTCGATCGTCTGCCCGCCGATTCTGTAGTCACCGACGATCGCGCCGTCCGATGCTGCCTGGACGGCCAGGCCAACATCTTCGGCGGTCAGACCGACCTTGCCGAGCTGCAGCAAGCGCGGCAAGACCTGTAGCTCGGGGCCGGGGACGTTGAAGTTGCTCGGACTCGGTTGCGTCGCTGTTGGACCAAACTTCCCCATCAGCGTGAAGAAGAAGCTCTCTGCGGCGGTGGTCACGTCTTCCAATTCCGCACCGCTGAAGTTCACCTTTACGGCAGAGCCGGTGGCACCCCCGACCCGGAACAACGGCAACTGGAACGCGAAGGCCAGCACACCGGGGGCCATCTCGCCGCGCGTGGCGTGCCCGAAGAGTGGCGCGAGGTCGGCGACACGACTTGGCTCCGTGCAGATGCCCCCGTGAAAAATCCGTTCCTCGATCGACACGAAAAAATAGTTGGCAAGGGGCGGCGGCACGACGGGTGGACCTGGCGCACGCTTCGCCATGTCGAAGGTCGGCACTTCCGGGAGCTCCGACGCGGCGTTGTCGTATTCCGCGCTCCCAAGTGCGTGGGAACCGGCCTCGTAGAACGGTCGCATCGTCGACTCCACGCGCTCGGCGAGCACCTCTTGTTGCGATATGTTGTAGCCCGACGGAGGAATCATCACGCCGAACACGAGGTTACGGTTTCCTTGCGGCAGGTAGTCCGCAGGCGGCCGGAGCCAGATCGTACCGATGATCGAAATCGTCGTCAGCAGCGCGACCACGCCCAGGCGAGCCAGCGTACTTCCAGACAACGCATGCACGAGCTTCGAGAACTTGTCAGGCACCCCACGAAACGGGGCTCCCACGTTGCCAATGGCTTTGGCGAACCAACCTTGCTCTCGATGCGGCTTCAACAGACGCGCAGCAGCGCTGGGAATCATGCAGACGGAGACAATCAGGCTCAGTCCCACTGCCGCGCAGATCGCTAGGGCGATGTCTCGAAACAGCTGCCCCGCCTCGTCCTCGATCAACAGGATCGGCACGAACACAACGATCGTCGTCAGCGTGGCCGCCAACACCGCGCCCCACACTTCTCGAGCGCCATCGAGCGCCGCACGGTACGGGTCGCGCCCCGTCTCGAGGTGGCGGTAGATGTTCTCCAGCACAACGATCGCGTTGTCGACGACCATCCCCACCGCAAATGCCATCCCCGCGAGACTGATGACGTTGACGCTACGCCCCAGCGCAACCATGACGACGATCGCCCCCATCACGGAGATAGGTATGGCCAGCGCAATGACGCCGGCCGCGCGGAGAGATCTCAAGAACAGGATCAAGACAAGCGTCGCCAACGATCCCCCCAGCCAGATGTTGTTCTGCACCAAGGCCAACGCATCATCGATGTAGATCGTCTGATCGTAGACCTGCTCCAGCACGAGGGGGTGCTTCAGTTGTAGCTTCGCCGTCTGCGCCGCAAGAACTCCGTCCGGTTGGTTCAGCTGCGCCAGTGCGCCCCTGATCCCGTCCATGACCTCGATCACATTCGCGCCGACTTCCTTCTGCGCGTTGATCGCGATCACCTCGCGCCCCTTCGAGCGAACGAAGTTCGTGACCTCTTTGTAGGTCTCGACAACCGTCGCAACGTCCGCGAGGACAACTGGCCCCTCGGGACCTTGGCGCAGGACTGTGGACTCCACCTCCTCAACGCCTGAGTACTGCCCAAGCGTGCGGACGCGCACGTTGAACTTCGAGTCCTCGAGCGCTCCAGCAGACACGTTGAGATTGGTTCGCTGGATCGCGCGCACGAACTGGGCAAGCGTCAGTCCGTGCTGCGCAAGGCGGACGGGATCGAAACGGATCTGCACTTCGCGTTCACGCCCACCGAGCACGTTGACTTCCGAAACACCTTCGACGCGCTCGAGCACCGGTTCGACCCGATCCTCGACGAAGTCCTGGAACGTCCGCACGTCGAACGAGCTATCCTCGGAACTGAAGATGATCCACGTGATGTAGTCTTGGCTGTCAGGATCAGACGCCTCGACTACGGGCTCATCGACATTGTCGGGATAACTGGGGACCTCGCGCAGCTTGTCACTGACTTCGCGGAGCGCCTCCTCCTTCGGTGTCCCCACCTGGAACTCGAGACGCACCCGACCGAGCCCCTGAATGCTCTGGCTCGTGATCTCTTTGAGGTTGGCAATCCCCTGCAGCTTTTCTTCCTGAGGGTCGACGATCTCTTGCTCGATCTCTTGCGGACTCGCACCCTCCCACGTCGTCGTCACAGCGATGATCGTATCTTCGACATTCGGAGTCAGTTGCACAGGGATACGGCCCAACGCGATGATCCCGGTCATTACGATCAATATGACAAAGACGGCAACCGTCACTGGTTGCCGGATAGCCAAGACAATCCAGCTCAAGGTTGCTTGCCTTCCGCAGCGGCGCGCGGCTTCGGAATCACAGGCGCACTTGGAAAGAGACGTTCATTGCCCTCGACTACGACCGCGTCACCAGGCTTCAAGTTGCCGCCGGTGACGACGACCCGATCGCCGTTCGCAAACAGGATTTTCACGTTGGAGGGGAACGCCTGCGCGCCCTGATCACTGGTTCGCACAACGTAGACGTACGAGCCAAGGTCGCCGATGAGGATCGCGTCGCGCGCGACCGTCAATTGCTCCCTATTCGAACCGACCGGGATGCGTGCTGTCACAGACATACCCGGCGCCAACGCCGCAGTCGCGTTCTGGAGAGCGACAATCAGCGGGAAGTTGCGCGCCTGTGTGTCGACTTGCGGCACGACACGCGGCTGTTGGCCCACGTATTCCTGTCCCGTGGCGACAACACGAATCTGCAGCGGCGCGCGGGAGGCGTGCATCGCAGCAAGATGCGGCTGCGGCACCGCAAGCCAAGCCTCGAGGCCCTCGGTGGAGACGATCTTCGCTACGGCTTCCCCCTCTCCGACCCACTCCCCGACGTCACGGTATCTTTGCGTGACCACCCCGGCAAAGGGCGCTGTAATCGTCATGTCCTGGATGCGTCGCTCCACCAGACGCAACCTCGTTGCGATCCGACGCAGCTCACCCTCTGCCTGTTCGATGCGCGTCGCAGCGACGTTCTCGTCCGAAGTCGCATCGGCCAGTTCCTTCGGGTTCGTCGCGTTCTGGGCGATCAGCTCTGCCAGCAGCTCACGGTCGCGCACTGCCTGCTCGTGCAGAAGCCGTCGCTCGACCACTACCGACTCGGCAACGGCCTGCTCGGCGCGAAGCAAGTCCGCTTCGAGCTGCAAGCGCGTCGCGTCGAGGCGGACCACGGTCGCGCCTCGAGCAACCGTCGCTCCTTCGCGAACGGCAACCTCGAGCACCCGCCCCGGCTCTTCGCCAGCGACGTCGGCGACGTCGCGAGCCCGGATCTCACCCGTCACCAGGCGGCGCTCTGCCAACTGCTCGGCGCGGACATCATCGACAAGGACTGGAGCCGGCGGCGGCTGCGCGCCGCTCGGACCGACAGGCAGCAGCAGAATGCAGACGCCAAGCGCGACTCCGAGGCTGCTCCACCGAAACTCACCTGTGACCGCCATGCGCTGGCTCCTTCTTTCCCGGACACGTTCGTCGACCAAGGGGCGAACAGTGGTATCGCCTCCACACGACCGACGCAACCCACGGAATGTTCAATATCGCGTTCGAGGGGAGCGGGCGTTTGGGTGCAGAAGATCGGGGTCCGGACGAGGAGATGGAGGTGGAAGGGAAAAGGCAGCGCGGTTTGCGGGGGCAAGGGGCAAGGGGCAAGGGACAAGGGACAAGGGACAAGGGACAAGGGACAAAAACGGACAACGGCAGGAAAGGCAAAGGAATCCAGAGTCGGAGCGAGAGCCGCGAGCCGTTGCCGCGTCGTTTGCGCCCCTAGCACACTCACCAACGAACAAAGGAGAGCCCCGCCACGCGGCACTCTCCTTCGATCCAAGCCCTGCTACCGACCGACCACGCGTCCCGCGCCAACCGCGTCAGCGGTTGGGCCAACGGAGCGCTGTACGAACAAAGGAGAGCCCCGCCACGCGGCACTCTCCTTCGATCCAAGCCCTACTACCGACCGACCACGCGTCCTGCGCCCACCGCGTCAGCGGTTGGGCCAACCGACTGCTGCCCACTCAACGAACAAAGGAGAGCCCCGCGACGCGGCACTCTCCCTCGATCCAAGCTCTGCTACCAACCGACCACGCGTCTAGCGCCAACCGCGTCAGCGGTTGGACCAACCGACTGCTGCCCACTCAACGAACAAAGGAGAGCCCCGCAACGCGGCACTCTCCTTCGATCAAACTCTGGCTACCGACCCGACCACGCGTCCTGCGCCAACCGCGTCAGCGGTTGGGCCAAAAAACATCATTGCGCGTGGCCGAAGCGTCGCGCGTTCAAGCCGGGGGCGTCGTCTACCACGCGTAATGCGCGAACAGCTTGTTGGCCTCGGCCATCTTGTGGGTGTTCTCGCGCCAAGTGATCGAGGCGCCTTCCTTGCGGAACGCTTGCGCGAACTCGTCGGCGAGGCGTTCGGCCATCGGCTTGCCACCACGGCCGCGCACGGCCTTCAAGATCTGGCGAATGGCAAGGGTCTGCTGGCGCTTGCGCGAAACTTCCATCGGCACCTGGTAGGTCGCACCACCGACTCGGCGGGAGCGCACTTCTACCAGCGGCTTCACGTTGTTGATCGCGGTCAGAAACGTGTCGAGCGGCTCGCCGTCCGGTACCTTCTTCCCGAGGATCTCGAGGGAGTTGTAGAAGATACGCTCGGCGGTGGTCTTCTTGCCGTCCCACATCAACAGATTGATGAACTTGGTCACCACCATGTTGTTGTAGCGGCCGTCCGGCTTCTGGAATCGCTCGGTCGAGCGAAACTTGAACTTCGACTTCTCTTGCTTCTTCTTCTTCGCCATCGTTCGTCTCAGTCCTACTGGTTCTTCGCGCCGTACTTGGAACGCGCTTGCTTGCGCGACTCAACGCCCATGGTGTCGAGCGTACCGCGTACAACGTGGTAACGAACACCGGGAAGGTCTCGGACACGGCCACCACGCACCAGCACGATCGAGTGCTCCTGCAGGTTGTGCCCCTCACCACCGATGTAGGCGGTGATCTCTTTGCCGTTCGACAGACGAACCCGCGCGACCTTACGAAGAGCCGAGTTCGGCTTCTTCGGGGTCTGGGTCTTCACTTGAAGGCAGACGCCTCGCTTCTGCGGGCACTTGTCCAGCACCGGGGACTTGCTCTTCTTCACCCGGGACTTGCGCCCTTTTCGTACTAGCTGGTTGATCGTCGGCATTCGCTGTCCTTATGAACTCTCTTCGGGGGCGTCGCCGCCTCCGTCTTCAGCGCCGTCTGCGCCATTGTCCTTGACTACATCTTCTTCAGCGGCTGCCACCGGCTCATCGGTGGACTCTGCTGCAGGCTCCGGCGCCTTGCCAAGTAGCTCCTCGAGGCTGACCGCTGGTTCGTCCACTGCTGTTGCAGTCTCTGTGGCAACCGCGGCAGCCGGCGGTTTGGCGGCTGCTGGGGTTCCCTCTTCGACTGCCGCGGCAGCCGGCGTACGCGACGGCGGCTCGGCGAGTTTCTTGACACCCTTCTCGAAATACTCCCGGAAGCCAGTGCCTGCCGGGATCATGTGCCCCATGATCACGTTCTCTTTGAGGCCCACCAAATAGTCTTTCTTGCCTGCCAAGGCGGCTTCTGTCAAGACCTTAGTGGTCTCCTGGAAGCTTGCAGCCGAGATAAAGCTCTCAGACTGCAGCGAGGCCTTCGTGATCCCCAGGAGCAGTGGCTCGGCCGTGGCCGGCTTCTTCCCCTGAGCGACGATCTCTTCGTTGATTCGACGAAATCGGAACTTATCGACGACCGATTCGGGCAGCAGCTCGGTATCGCCGGGGTCGATCACGCTGACGTTGCGCAACATCTGCGAGACGATCACTTCGATATGCTTGTCGTCGATCGTCACACTTTGCGAACGGTAGACCTTCTGCACCTCACGGAGCAGATACTCCTGCACCGCTTCGATCCCCTTGATCCGCAGAATGTCCTTCGGCACCAAGTCGCCATCGACGAGCGGGTCGCCGGCGACGACCATGTCGCCCTTGTGGACGCGGAAGTGCTTGCCGTGCGGGATCAGGTGCTCTTGAGCATCACCACTCGGCGGGTTGACGAGAATCGTCGTCTTGCCGCGCTTGCGCTCACCCATCTCGACTTCCCCGTCGACCTCGGCGATCACCGCCGGGTTCTTCGGGCGTCTCACTTCGAAGATCTCCGTAACTCGCGGGAGACCCCCGGTGATGTCCTGGGTACCCGTGATCTCTCGCGGCGTTTTTGCGAGGAGCGTACCGGCCGAGATCTTGTCGTCGGGCTCGACCTCGATGTGCGCCTTCTCCGGAATCGGGTACAGCGCAACGATGTCGCCCTTGCTGTCGCGGATCACGATCTGCGGGTGCAGCTCACCTTTGTGTTCGATGATGACTCGACGCTGCGTCTTCGAGACGGGGTCCGTCTCCATCTTCAGCGTTGCACCTTCGACGATGTCTTCATAATCGATCGTTCCGCCCATCTCGGCGATGATCGGAATCATGTGTGGATCCCACGTGTAAACATCGGCGCGGGCGCCAATGGTATCTTCTTCGGCGACCGACAAGATCGCGCCCAGCGGCACCGCATGACGCTCGACTTCGACGCCACGCTTGTCCTTGATCAGGATCTCACCCGATCGATTCAAGACGATGATCTGTCCGTCGGAGTTCTGCACGGTGCGCAGGTTGCGGAACGCTACGGTCCCCGCCTTCGACGCCTTGATCGTACTCTCTTGCACGGCCTTCGACGCGATCCCGCCAATGTGGAAGGTACGCATGGTCAGCTGGGTACCCGGCTCACCAATCGACTGCGCTGCCACGATACCGACGGCAAGTCCTTGCTCGGTGTAGCGGCCGGTGGAGAGATCCATACCGTAGCACTGCGTGCAGACACCCAGGCCCGCTTCACAAGTCAGCGGGCTACGTACACGAATCTTCGTGTAACCGAGTTCTTCGATACGACGCGCAACATCGGTCGTGATCAGCTGATCGTCCGACACGACGATTTCGTCGGTGACGATGTCGCGGATCGTCGTTCGGGAAACGCGGCCGCGAATGCTCTGCGACAACGGAATCTCGATCTTGTCTCCGCGATACTGAACTTCTTTCGTGATGCCGTTCAGCGTGCCGCAGTCCTGCTGCGTGATCACGACGTTCTGTGCGACGTCTGCCAGCTTTCGCGTCAGGTAACCGGAGTCAGCGGTCTTCAGGGCGGTATCGGCCAGCCCCTTACGGGCACCGTGTGTCGAACTGAAGTACTCGAGAACGCGCAGTCCCTCGCGGAAACTCGCCTTGATCGGCGTCTCGATGATTCGACCTGACGGCTTCGCCATCAGCCCGCGCATACCGGCCAGCTGCCGAATCTGCGTGACGCTACCTCGCGAACCAGACGTCACCATGAGGTGGATCGGGTTGAGGTAGCGCTTGCCTTCGCGAGTGTCGTTCTCCAGCTCGATCATCAGCTGGTTCCCGACCATCTCGGTCGCGTGCGTCCAAAGGTCAATGATCTGGTTGTAGCGTTCCCCCTCGGTGATGACCCCCTTCTTGTAGAGGCCTTCGACCTTGTCCACAGCACCTTGGGTCTGCTTGAGGATGCGCTCTTTGCTATCGGGCTGACGTAGGTCGGAAACACTGAACGACAGGCCGGCTCGCGTGGCCGACTTGACGCCGATCTCCTTCATGTCGTCGAGAAGCTTGAGAGTCGCCTTGCGACCCTGACGCTGATAGCAGTCGTGAATGACGCGCTTCAGGTCCTTCTTGCCCATCTCGTAGTTGTAGTAGGCCATGCCGTCCGCGAGCAGATCGTTGAAGAGTGCCCGCCCTGGCGAGGTCTCATAGAATCCCTGCTCGTCCGGCTTCATCTCTGCGCTGGCACTGATCACCTTGCGGCCGTCCGTCATCAACACCTTCACGCGACTGTGCAGGTGTAGCTTGCCGGCACCGAGCGCCGTGAACATCTCGTCCAGGCTGTGGAACCGCATCCCATCACCCTTGAGGTCTTCGACCAAGTTGGTGAGATAGTGGCATCCCAGGACGATATCCTGCGACGGCGAGATGATTGGATCCCCGTGCGCCGGCGAGAAGATGTTGTTCGTCGACAGCATCAGGTTCTGCGCTTCGACTTGCGCCTCGACCGACAGCGGTAGGTGCACGGCCATCTGATCCCCGTCGAAGTCGGCGTTGAAACCCTCGCAGACAAGCGGGTGAATCAGCAGCGCGTTTCCTTCGATCAGAACCGGCTCGAAGCCTTGGATCCCGATACGGTGCAGAGTAGGCGCTCGGTTCAGCAGGACTGGGTGACCTCGGGTCACCTCCTCGAGAATGTCCCAGACCTCCTCGTCCTTGCGCTCGAGCATCTTCTTGGCGCTCTTGATCGTGTCGGCGTAGCCGAGCTCCTTCAGTCGTCGAATGATGAAGGGCTGGAACAGCTCGAGTGCGATCTTCTTGGGCAAGCCACACTGGTGCAGCTTCAACTCCGGACCGACCGCGATCACGGAACGAGCGGAGTAGTCGACACGCTTACCAAGCAGGTTCTCGCGGAAGCGCCCCTGCTTCCCCTTGATCATGTCAGTCAGTGACTTCAAGGGACGGTTGTTGGAACCGAGCACAGGTCGACGACAGCGGTTGTTGTCGAACAACGCATCGACGGAGTGCTGCAGCATGCGCTTCTCGTTGCGGATGATCACCTCGGGGGCGTTCAGATCCAGAAGCTTCTTCAGTCGGTTGTTTCGGTTGATCAAGCGACGATAGAGGTCGTTCAAGTCAGACGTCGCAAAGTTGCCGGACTCCAACAGAACCAGCGGACGCAGGTCCGGCGGAATGACCGGCACGACGTCAAAGATCATCCACTCCGGCTTGTTCGTCGAGTTGTTGATCGTCGTAACGATCTTCAACCGCTTGACGAGGTCTTTGGCCTTCTGCTTCGACCGCGTGTTCTCAAGCTCGACTTGCAGCTCGGCTGCGAGCTTGTCGAGGTCGATGCGCTGAATCATCTTACGGATCGCATCGGCGCCCATGTCGGCTTCGAAGCTGTCTCCGTATTTCTCGATCGCGTAGCGGTACTCTTCCTCACTGAGAAGCTGCTTCTCCTTGAGGGGCGTGTCTCCGGGATCGATGACGACGTAGTCTTGGTAGTAGATCACGCGCTCGAGCGCAGACGTCTTCATGGCGAGCAGGTTGCCCAAGCGCGAAGGCATTGCCTTGAAGAACCAAATGTGCACGACCGGCGCGGCGAGACTGATGTGCCCCATACGCTGGCGACGCACGCGAGACGTCGTGACCTTCACGCCACAACGATCGCAAATGATCCCCTTGTGCTTGATTCCTTTGTACTTGCCGCACGTACACTCGTAGTCCCGTTCCGGACCGAAGATGCGCTCACAAAAGAGCCCGTCTTTCTCCGAGCGGTAGGTGCGGTAGTTGATCGTCTCGGGCTTGCGTACCTCGCCGTATGACCACGACAAAATGTCGTTGTGCGAAGCGAGACGAATGCCCACAGAACCGTAGTCGTTGATTTTGTCGTAAACAGCTTCGATCATGTCTCTACTGTTTCTTCTTTTCCATTTCGAGATTCAGGCCAAGGCCTTTGATCTCGTTGGTGAGCACGTCGAAGGAGACTGGCGTACCGGCTTCCAGCGTGTTCTCACCTTTGACCATCGATTCGTAGATTTTCGCCCGCCCATCCACGTCGTCACTCTTGACCGTGAGCAACTCCTGCAGAATGTGCGCCGCGCCATAGGCTTCGAGTGCCCAGACTTCCATCTCCCCGAAGCGCTGCCCGCCGAAACGAGCCTTTCCGCCCAAGGGCTGCTGGGTGATCAGCGAGTACGGTCCCGTCGCTCGCGCGTGGATCTTGTCGTCCACGAGGTGGTGCAGCTTCAAAATGTAGAGCCGCCCGACGGTCACGTCCTGATCAAAGCGGTTGCCGGTCCGGCCATCGTACAAGACGGCTTTTCCGGTCCGCGGTAGTTCTGCTGTTTCGAGTAGGTCGCGAATCTCTTCTTCGCGCGCACCGTTGAAGATCGGCGTATAGGCTCGGAAACCGAGGCGGTCCGCTGCCCACCCGAGGTGCGTCTCGAGAATCTGACCGAGGTTCATTCGCGACGGCACACCCAGCGGGTTCAGGATCACCTCGACCGGGGTTCCGTCCTCGAGGAACGGCGCGTCTTCGAGCGGCAGGATCTTCGAGATCACTCCCTTGTTCCCGTGACGCCCTGCCATCTTGTCACCGACCGACAGGTTGCGCTTCGTTGCGACCCAGACCTTGACCATTTCGATCACTCCGGGTGGCAACTCGTCGCCGCGAGTCAGTCGATTGACTTCGCGGTTCTTCGCATCTTCGAGCTCTTCCATCGTCGCCAGGCGCAGACGGAGGGCTTCCTTGATATCAGCGTTCTTCTTCTTCGAGTTGCCGAGGAACGCATCCGGCTTCAGTGCAATCTTGACGGCGTGGACGTTCTTACCCTCGTAGAGGGTTTCCGCCTTCAGGACTTTGCCGGTATCCGGATCACGCGGCGTCGAACCGGTCAGCGTCTGCAGTTCTTGCAGCAGCGCTTCGATCTCGGCCATGATCGCGGCGTGGGATTCTTCTTCGAACTCGGCGATCTGACGCTTGGTCTCCTTGCGATCGTCGTCGCCGGTCGCCGACCGACGCGAAAAGCGCTTGGAGCCGATCACGATCCCTTCGATACCAGACGGCACCGTCAAAGAATCGTTCTTCACGTCCTCGCCCGCGCGACCAAAGATCGCGTGCAGGAGTTTCTCTTCCGGCGAGAGCTCGCTCTTCGACTTGGGGACGACCTTACCGACCAACAGGTCACCTTGACTGACGCTGGTGCCGGTCTTGACGACACCGCTCTCGCTGAGGTTCTTCAGCATACGCTCGGAGACGTTCGGGATATCGCGCGTGAACTCTTCACGGCCCAGTTTCGTCTCGCGAATCTCGATTTCGAACTGATCAATGTGCACCGACGTGAACGTGTCATCGCGAACCAGCTGTTCGCTGACGATGATAGCATCCTCGAAGTTGTAGCCGTCCCAGCTCATGAACGCGACCAACGCGTTCTTGCCGAGCGCCAGCTCACCACCGTCGGTCGCAGCGCCGTCGGCGATCACGTCGCCAGCGCCAACCTCCTGGCCAAGCTGCACGCACGGACGCTGGTTCAAGCAGGTGCGTTCGTTGAGTCCTTGGTACTTTCGCAGGTCGTACTTCTCGTCACCGACGGTGATGCTGGTCGCATCAACCGCTGTGACCGTACCCGCCTGCAGCGCCTTGACGACCATGCCGGAGTAGCGAGCGACGAAGCGCTCCATCCCAGTACCGACCAGCGCGCACTCTGTGCGCAGCAACGGCACGGCCTGCCGCTGCATGTTCGACCCCATCAGCGCGCGGTTTGCATCGTTGTGCTCGAGGAACGGAATCAATGCCGCCGAAACCCCGACCAGCTGCATCGGACTGACGTCCATGAAGTGCACCTTGTCCGGGGGCACCATGAAGAATTCACCGTCGTAACGGGCCAGAACCAGGTCGCCGATCATCTTGCCGTCGTCGTCGAGGTCGGTATCTGCCGGCGCCAGGTAGATCTC
The DNA here is from genome assembly GCA_039028735.1 of Planctomycetota bacterium. Lineage (GTDB taxonomy): Bacteria > Planctomycetota > UBA8108 > UBA1146 > JAJFFE01 > JBCCHQ01. The sequence continues at coordinate 24,324 of JBCCHQ010000062.1, forward strand.
TTCTTCCTGGTCAGCGCGCAAGAACAAGACGTCCGACGGATCGAGGGCAACTTTACCGTTCTTCACTGGGAAGTACGGCGTGATCATGAAGCCGTACTCGTCGATCGTCGCAAACACACTGAGACTGGAGATCAGTCCAATGTTCGTACCTTCCGGAGTTTCGATCGGACAAATGCGGCCGTAGTGCGAGATGTGAACATCGCGGACTTCGAAGCCTGCACGCTTCCGGTTGAGACCCCCCGGACCGAGCGCACTCAAGCGGCGCTCGTGGGTCAATTGCGACAGCGGGTTCGTCTGGTCGACGACCTGCGACAACTCGCCACGGCCGAAGAAGAACTCGATGGCAGACGAAATCGTCTTCGAGTTGATCACGCTGCGCGGGGTCAAGTTCTCCGGCTCCATGATGCTCATGCGCTCTTGGACCGTACGCTTGAGCTTCAGGAAGCCCTTGCGGAGTTCCTCACCTGCCAGCTCTTCGATCGTCCGCACTCGTCGGTTTCCGAGGTGATCGATATCGTCGATCTCTCCCTCACCGCCACGGAGCGAGTGAATGTAGGAGACGGACTCGAGCAAGTCTTCTGGTTGCAGCGTCTGCTCCGACTCGGGAATGCCGAGCTGGAACTTGCGGTTGATGCGGAAGCGACCCACGCGACCAAGACGGTACTTCTGCGGGTTGAAGAACTTGTCGAAGAACAGCTCCTTCGCCTTCTGCAGCTGCGGCGGGTTGCCGGGGCGCAGGCGTTGGTAGATGCGAATCAAAGCTTCTTCGTGATCCTTGGAAGGATCTTCGCGAAGCGTCTTCAAGATCAGCGGGTCGAAGCTCTCAGGCAGCACGCGGAACGACGACTTGCCTCCGCGCTTGGCTTCCATCTCTTCATCGAAGAAAGACTTCAGGAAGGTCTCGGTGAAGACCTCGCCGGTCTCGAGCAGAATCTCGCCCGTTTCCTGATCGATGATGTCTTCAGCACTGACGCGGCCACTCTTCGTGCCCGAGTCGTCGCTCGCCAGCAGCTTATTGATGCTGCGCAGCGAACCGACCTTGACGGTTTCAATATGATAGAAGAGCTCGAGCACTGCGCTGTTGGTGGAGTAGGTTTCATCCATCGCGCGCAGCAGCATCGTGGCAGGAAACTTACCGCTCTGGTCGATACGGACCGAGAGGGTCTCCTTCTTGCCGACGTTGAACTCAATCCACGAACCCCGCTCCGGAATAATCCGGCACGAGTGGAGGCGCTTGTCACCGGCGTGGAGCTCTTCGGAGAAGTCGACTCCCGGCGAACGGTGCAGCTGGCTGACGATCACGCGCTCGGCACCGTTGACGATGAACTCGCCACCACCGATCATCACCGGAATCTCGCCGAGGTAGACTTCCTCCTCGATCGATTCCGCTTCCTTGATCATGCGGAGTCGAATCTTGAACGGCGCAGCGTAGGTCAGCTTGAGCTGACGGCACTCGTCAGCGGTGTAGCGCGGCCGACCGAGCTCATAGCCGATGTACTCGAGGGTGATCTTCTTGTCGTAGCTCTCGATCGGAAAGACTTCCTGGAGAATCGACTCGAGACCGACATTGTCGCGATCGCTCCAGTGCACGTTCTTCTGCAGGAACTGATCGTATGCTTTGATCTGTAGTTCCATCAGGTCTGGCACGGGAATGTTCCCGCCGACCCGGCCGAACGTCCGAACTTCCATATGGCGTCCCCTTAACTCTCTACTGCTACGCCAGATGAGCACGGCCCAACGAGGTGCGTCCAAAGGAACGCCCATCGCGAGCCACTACTCATGCACGCTGACCGGACACAGTTGCGCGTATCGACTCTCGACATTGCTTGCACGGCACGGTCCCGGACGCTCTCGTTGGAGATTCGCCCAAGCAGCTGCTGGGTACCGGTGCAGCAAGAATCTTTGAAAGAAGAAGCGAAGTCGGCTTTTACCCGGACTCGTACCGACTCCGAAACGGAGACTGCGGCAACAGAACACGTACGCTCTGCCCGCAACTCCGGACATACATTCCCCCTTTTCGACGACGCAGGGAAAAGACTAACGCCAGAATCGCCAGGGAGATAGCAGATTCCCTGGGGATTCAGCGCCCACGCCGGCGAAACCGTCAGGCGGCGGCCCGGAGACTCCCGCCTGGCGCTTGCTGTAGTGCCTGGCTTGCGCCTACTTGAGCTCGACAACAGCTCCAGCGGCCTCCAGCTCCTCTTTGATCTTGTCGGCTTCTTCCTTCGGCACGCCTTCTTTGACGGGCTGCGGAGCGCCTTCGACGAGGTCCTTGGCCTCCTTGAGGCCCAGGCTCGTGATTCCACGGACAGCCTTGATGACCTGGATCTTCTTGTCGCCAGCCTCTTTGAGGATGACATCGAAGTCGGTCTTCTCTTCGGCTTCGCCACCGCCAGCGGCTCCACCAGGGGCCATACCCGGCATCATCATGGGCATTCCGGCGGAAGCGGTGACACCGAACTCGTCTTCGAGGGCGCCCTTCAGCTCCACCAATTCCATCACAGAAAGCTGCTTCACGCTGTCGACCAGCGTACCGACCTTCGCGGAGACCGGTTCCTTCTCAGGGGCTTCGACGTCCGACATCCTACTCTCCTTCTTCTTTCTTCTTGTCTGCGATCGCCTGCAGCACGTTCGGCACCGCAGCAAGGACATTATTCGTTACGGAAACGAAGTCGATCAGAGGCGCAGCCACAACGTTGACTACCATCCCCTTGATCTCTGCCGGACTCGGCATGTCGGCGAGGTTCTCGGCTTCGGCGCCTTCCAGCACCTCACCGGCCAGCAAACCACCTTTGATCCGGAGCTTCTTCTTATTCTTCTTACGCCAGTCGTCGAAAGCCTTCGACGTCGTGACGGCGTCTTCTTCACCACTGAGAACCGCGGTAGGCCCTTCGAACCACGTCTTCGGCACGTCGTAGCCCATGTCGCCGAAAACGCGACGGGCCAACGTATTCTTGACGACGTTCATCGAGACCCCCGACTCACGCAAACTCGTGCGAAAGTCTTCCGTCTCCGCTACCGCCAAGCCTCCGCATTCGATCACGACGGCTTCTTCGAGACCGTCGAGACGGCTCTTCAGGTCAGCGGCAATCAGCTGTTTCAATCTCTTGGACATCTCTATCTCTCCCTTGCCGCGCTAAGCGCTGATTGCGATCGGTACGGCCGGTGACATCGTCGACTTGATGATCACCTTGCGGATGAACACGCCCTTGGCGGAGGTCGGCTTCAGCGACTCGATATGCTCGAGGAACGCGTTGATGTTGTCGGTGAGCTGCTCGTTCGAGAAGCTCTTCTTCCCCATCGGCGCGTGGATGTTGGCACCCTCGTCGTTGCGGAAGCTGATCTTACCGGCGGCGAATTCCTTCACCGCACCAGCGACGTCCGGAGTCACGGTACCGGCCTTCGGTGCCGGCATCTTGCCCTGCGGACCGAGGACTCGACCCAACTTACCGACGAAGCGCATCATGCTGGGATGCGCGATCGCTACGTCGAAGTCGAACCAACCGCCTTCGACCTTCTTGACCAGCTCTTCAGAGCCTGCCTCGATCGCACCAGCCTCTACCGCTTGCGTCGCGGCGTCGCCGTCGCAAAACGCGATGACGCGCACCTTCTTGCCGATACCGTGCGGCAACGAGTACGAGCCGCGGATCGCTTGCGCGGTTTGCTTCGGATCGATTCCGGTGCGGATCGCGATTTCGATCGTCTCGTCGAACTTCGCGTTCTGAAACTTCTTCAAGTTGGCCACGGCGTCGGCCACCGTCGTCGCGATGGTTTCGGTCGTGTGCCCCAGGTTGGCCTTGTGTCGTTTGCTGATTCTCGTCATCAGTCGGCCACCTTCACACCCATACTGCGCGCCGTGCCGGCGATCATTCGCATCGCGGCCTCGACCGTTGCAGCATTCAGGTCGTTCTTCTTCATCTCGGCGATCTCACGGAGCTGGTCGTCCGTGATCGTGCCAACGATGTCTTTGTTGGGCACGCCGGAACCCTTCGCGAGTCCGACGGCCTTCTTGATCAGCACTGCTGCGGGCGGCGACTTGAGAACGAAGTCGAAACTACGGTCTGCGTAGACCGAAATCTCGACGGGAATCGTCATCCCTTGTTGGTTCCCAGTCGCGGCGTTGAACTTCTGGACGAACTCGCCAATGTTCACACCGTGCTGACCGAGCGCTGGACCCACCGGTGGAGCGGGCGTAGCTTGCCCTCCCGGACACTGGAGCTTGATTTTAGCTACTGCTTCCTTGGCCATGGCTTCTCTCTACAGCTTCTCAACCTGCCAGTACTCCAGATCGACTGGAGTAGAGCGGCCAAAAATGGCCACCATTACGCGGACAATGCCGCGGGCAGGGTTCACTTCTTCCACAATCCCGTCGAAGTTCTCGAAAGGGCCTTCCTTGATCTTGACCGCGTCGTGCTTGACGAGATCGATCTTGACCTCTTGCGGCTCTTCCTTCTCTTCCATGATGTCGAGGATCTTGCGGACTTCTGTCGCCGCCATCGGGACCGGCTTGGTTTGCGAACCAACGAAGTCCCCGATGCCGTTGGTATCCCGAATCAGGTACCAAAGGTCATCGTCTAGATCCATTTCGACGAAGATGTAGCCGGCAAAGACCTTCATCGCGCGCACGCGCTTCTTGCCGTCCTTGATCTCCGTAACCTTCTGCTTCGGCACGGCGACTTCCCGCACCTGGTCTTGGAAGCCGTGCAGAGCCAGCTTCTTGCGCAAGTTGTTCGAGACCGTGTCTTCACGACCGCTCTGCACACGCAAGACGTACCAGAGAAACTCTCCGGTACCTCCAGAACCACCTTCCCCGATCGGCGCCGGTTCCGGCTTCGTCGGCTTCTTCATTCGTGGCCGCTTCGGCGCTGGCGTTTCGCCAGTGCCCTCGGCCGCACCACCTGCGCCAACAGCGGCGACGGGTGGCGTGTTTTCGGGCGTGGACGCGGCAGCTCCATCACCGCCCGCGGGCGGTGAGTCGGACGCTGCGCCATCCGGTGTTGGCGTCGAGAACTGTGACTCGTTCACTTCGCTGCCCCTAGCTCGTCCCGTAGATCACGCCTTTGACGAAGTCGAAGACCCCGTCTGCCACAACGATCCAAATCGTCAACAGGACACAGGTCACGACGACGACCAGCGAGTTCGTAAACGTCTCGCGCTTGGTCGGCCACGTCACCTTGTTCTTCAGTTCGTTTTCGGTCTCGATCAGGAAGTCGCTGAGCTTCGGGTGGTTGTAGAGCCACACACCGAACGCGACCACGAGTCCAAACAGCGCGATCGCCGCCAGCGAGGCGAAGTCGATCGACCAGTTGAAGAACGGGACCTTGACCAGGCTACTCTCGGCGTATCCCCTCGATAGCAGGAAGTCATAGAAGCCAGTCGCTGCAAGAAGCCCCAGACAACCAACCACGACGGCGACCACACCGCGCGCCTTGCTGCCCTGCCCCTCCTTGTAAAGCCTAAAGGCCATGCTTCGATCCCTCTACAGCTACTACTGTTCTACTACCGACAACCTTGCGTACAGGCTCGCAAGACCGCGTCGTCGATCCTCGCGACGCGGCCACATGCCGCGCCTTCAAGACAGATGGCCAAGGCCAGCAAATGGACCTACGGATGGTCCATTTGAAAAGACACTGGCAGGCCAGGAGGGACTCGAACCCCCAACCGCTGGATTTGGAATCCAGTGCTCTGCCAAATTGAGCTACTGGCCTACCGCAACTCAAAAGAAACAGACACGGGTGTGGACCGGGAATCCCGGCCCACACCCACAGCTTTCGCGAAAGCTGGTGCCTTACTTAATGATCTTCGAAACGACGCCTGCACCCACGGTGCGACCACCCTCACGGATAGCGAAGCGCAGCCCTTCCTCCATGGCGATCGGGCAGATCAACTCCACGGAAAGACGAGCGTTGTCTCCCGGCATGCACATCTCCTGGCCGCCCATGATCTCGGCGGTCCCGGTGACGTCCGTCGTCCGGAAGTAGAACTGCGGACGGTAGCCCTTGAAGAACGGAGAGTGGCGACCACCCTCTTCCTTCGTGAGGACATAGACCTCAGCTTCGAACTCAGTGTGCGGCGTGATCGAACCCGGCTTCGCCAGGACCTGACCGCGCTGCAAGCTCTCTTTGTCGACACCACGCAGCAGGAGCCCCGTGTTGTCACCGGCACGTCCTTCGTCGAGCGTCTTGTTGAACATCTCAACGCCCGTGCAGGTCGTCTTGTTGATCTCTTTGTCGATACCGACGATGTCCAGTTCGTCACCGACGTGGACGATGCCACGCTCGACGCGTCCCGTACCCACGGTACCGCGACCCTTGATCGAGAACACATCCTCGACAGGCATCAGGAACGGCTTGTCGAGGTCACGCTCGGGCTCTTCGACGTAGTCGTCGACCGACTGCATCAGCTCGAGAATGTTCTTCGCCCAATCGCCACCCGGCTCTTCGAGTGCTTTGAGTGCGCTGCCCTTGACGATCGGAATGTCGTCGCCCGGGAACTCGTACTGCGAGAGCAGCTCTCGCACTTCGAGCTCGACGAGTTCGAGCAGTTCCTCATCGTCGACCATATCGACCTTGTTCAGGAACACGACAATGCGCGGCACACCGACCTGACGTGCGAGCAGGATGTGCTCGCGAGTCTGCGGCATGGGGCCGTCAGCGGCCGACACAACCAAGATGGCGCCGTCCATTTGGGCAGCACCCGTGATCATGTTCTTGACGTAGTCAGCGTGACCTGGGCAATCAACGTGAGCGTAGTGACGGTTCTCTGTCTCATACTCA
>JBCCHQ010000063.1:0-30733 GCA_039028735.1 Planctomycetota bacterium
CAGCCCTGAGCCGTCAGGCGAAGGCGCAATATCATCGTCGGGCTCATAACCCGGAGGTCAGCAAAAAAAATGGCGTCCGTCCCTGAGGACCGACGCCATGTATTTGGTAGCGGGGGGGGGATTCGAACCCCCGACCTCCGGGTTATGAGCCCGACGAGCTGCCAGCTGCTCTACCCCGCGATTGGCAAATTCAAGGACGCGTATGTACGAAAGTGCGGGGGTGGGGTCAAGAAGATTTCTCGCGATTCGCTTGGCGACGCAACCCCATGACGAGATCGACCTCCCCTACCGGCAGGTTCACCTCTCGGGCAATCGCCGCCGCATCCATTCCCGTGGCTGCTAACTCCTCGATACGAGCAACCTCCGGACGAGCGTTCGGTGGGCTCATCGGCGCTACCTTGCTCGTGTCCGTGCCGGCGCCCGACGACTCTGCCGATGGAACCGCCTCAGCGGCGGCTCCCGAAGACGCCGGACTGGCCGCTGTGTTTGAAGTTGTTGCATTCACGGAGGCTGAATTCGAGGATGTCTGCGGTGTGGACGGCGAACGATAGGCGGCCGCAGCCTTCGCTTGCGGCGCCACGCCGGGTGCGTTCCCGGAGCGAGGAGCGACTCCCAGCTCCTTGGCGTTGCCGAGCATCGTCTCGAGACGCTCGGTCACAGCGTCGGCTTGATCGAGGAGGCGACGGGCGTAACGAATCCGCGTATCCAAACGCGCTTCGACTTCGCGGGAGACTTCTTGCAGCTGTACCAAGACCTCACTGAGATCCTCGCCGGCACGGTGCACCGCCACTGGGTCTGCACTCGCGGTCGCGCGATCGGGCGCCGCTTCCCCCGACGAGCGGCGTTGCCGCCGCTTGCTGCCGATGCGAAAGACGACCCAAATGAGAATCAGGATGCCGAAGATCGCGACGAAGTGTCGCGGCTCGACTTGGGCAAGCAACCAATGCCCAGAACCCAGCGCCACGTCTAGCATCGGCCTCCCCTCATTTCCCCCAACACAGAACGATCAGAGCGCCGCCGGACGCGCGACCCCCTATCGTTCCGTTAAGTTCCTTGGCCGTAGATCCTACAGGAAACCGTCGATTGCGCCCAAGAGCTCTCGGTGTGCCGCGAGGTCGTTGGCCCCCATATGCCCGATCCGGAACGTCTTCTCCTTCAGATCGCCGTAGCCGTTCGACAGAATCATGCCGTGGTTCTGGCGCAGATGGGCGTTCAGATCCGCAATCGAAGTGCCTCGGGTGTTCTCAATGCTCGTCACGGAAACCGATTCGTAGCCCTCTTCGGCGAACAGAGCAAAGCGATCACGGGCCCAGTCACGGGTTAGCTCGGCGCGTTCCTGGTGGTCGCCGTACCAGCGAACGGGGTCCTCGAGGATCCCGGCGAGGCGCTTGCCCAACGCATAGATCAACGGGATGACCGGAGTCGTCGGCGTCTGATCTTTCTTGTAGCTCTTCACCATGCCAACGAAATCGATGTAGCCGCCCCGCCCTTCCTTCTGCGCCGCGCGCTCGAGCGCGCGGCCGCTCACGGCAAAAACGGTCAGGCCGGGGGGCAGCGCCAGCGCCTTCTGCGTTCCCGCGAGGACGACATCCAGCCCCCAGTCGGATGCTTCGATCGGTACCGCACCCATCGAAGTCACCGCGTCGACGAGCAGCAGCACATCGTCTTGATTGCGCACGACCTCGGCGATTTTCGCGAGCGGACTCATCACTCCTGTCGATGTCTCGTTGTGCACTACGGTCACCGTATCGAAGTCGCCTTCATCGAGAGCGCGCGCCACCGCTTCCGGTTTGACGGCCTCTCCCCACTCGAACTCGAGCGCGGTCGCTTCGATGCTGTTTTGCTGGCAGAGTTTGAACCAGCGCGACGAGAACGCACCGTTGACGCAGCAGAGAACTTTCTGGCGGACACAGTTGCGCACTGCCGCTTCCATCACACCGGTTGCGGAGCTGGTCGCAAGCATGACCGGATCCGAGGTGTGCAGGAACTGTTGGAGCTGCCGATGCACCGGCCCGGCGAGTTCCGCGAATTCAGGCGCGCGGTGACCGATCATCGGACGGGCGAGCTCGGCCAAGATCTCAGGCTCTACTTCGACCGGGCCGGGGATGAAGAGGCGCGGCGGTCGGTTCTCTACGCTCATGACTGTCGTGTTCTCCTGTTTGAGTCGCTTGGGATGTTGATTCAATCGGGTAGGTCAATCGCCCAGACGACGTGCAACGATTCCGGTACACACCTTCGGCAAGAAGTACGTTGTCTTCGGCGGGAACACCTCACCGCGACTGGCCCGTGCCCAGAACTCTTCCTTGCTAACGGGCGGCATCCAACAGGCGAGGGCCTCCCCCTGCCACTCGTCGAGCCTCGCGCGCGCGGCCGCTTCGTCGTGGAAGGTCTCGATCGTCGGTTCCGGAACCCCCTCGAGTGCATCGACGAGTCGTCGCGCGAGCGTCGGGCGGTCAAGATCGGCGGAGGACATCAGCTCGCACGACTCTCCGGTCCCCGCCTCGAGGCGCCAGCGGTCGCCACTCCCATCGTCTAGAGCTGACTTGACCTGCGCCAGTGTTGTGGCCGCTTCGCCACCGCTCCCTTCCCACAGCAGCAGTCGGTGGGTTTCGTAGATCTCGATTCCGTCCTGGAACAGATCCGCGACGACAGCGAGGGCCTTGTCGCTACCGTCGATGCCGTCCTCCTCGCGCAACCGTACCGCAGTGGTGTAGCGGTGGTGACCATCGGCGACGACGCTGGAGGCACCTGCAAGAACATCGCCCAGCGCTCTCGCGGCCGCATCGCCACGAATCGCCTCGAGGCGGTGTTGGTCCCCGGCTTCATCGCTGCCTTCGAACAACAATTCCCGCTGAGCCCCATCGAGAATACCCCCGAACGCGCCATCGCGGCCGTCGATGACGAGCTGCACGACTCCCATGTTCGCCCGCGTCGCGCGCATCAGTGCCAAACGATCGTCTACGACCTTGGGGCGCACCTCTTCGTGGGGCAAGACTCCGCCGCTGGCCCAGGGTTCTGCGGCGACGGCTCCGAACAAGCCGCGGTACTGGCGCTGCTTACCGCCGTGATCGCGAAACGACAGCGAGTACAGGTAAAGCATTGGTTCGTCATCTTCGACGAGCACGCCAGACTGTAGCCAGCTCAAGAACTCTTCACCACGGCGGCGATACTCGTCGGCGCCCGCGTACGGGTTTGCTGGATCCAAACCTAGGATCCAGCGCACTGCGTTGTGTGCATCATGATCCAACAAACGCTGGTGATGCTGCGCGTCGATCACATCGTACGGCGGCGAGATACGCGCCGCCGGAGAAGCGCTGTCGGCTGCAAAGCGTACGCCACGGAAGGGCGCGAAGTCTGGCATCGAATCGATCTCCTCGGGCCGTCTAGGGCCCAGTTCGTTGTCCGTTCACTCCATGCGAGAGTCGGTCTTGTGATCTATGGCATCTGTTCGTAGGCGATCGACAGAGCCCAAACGGCGTAGGAAGTCACCACAGCCGGATCAGCTTCCATCCAACGACTCACGGGATTCTTCCAATAGCCATCCGCATGCTGCAAGCTCAGCATCTTGCGGCCTAGCTCTTGCACCCAGTCGATCTTCTTGCCGCTCGCATCCTCGAAAGTCTGGACGTCCAGCACTTCGAAGGTGCGTGCCATCATCACGTAGTAGTAGAAGAGCCCCATCTGGCCGCGCTTGGGATCGACGGGCGTTGCCATCCCTGGGTTCTCATCGACGGTGAAGTTGTTCTTGATCCAGTTCCAAGCCCCCTGGACTCGGGGATCGTCCTTGCCGAGGCCCGCGTAGATATAGGACTTCACTCCGGCGTAGGTCATGGATCCGTAGGACCGCAGCGCCTCGCTGCCGTCGGCCGCCTTGATGACCCCGGCCTTCGACTCCCCTGGCTGGTAGAAGAAGCCACCATCACCCGTCGACGAACGTTCCTTGCCGTCCAGCAGATCGTTCTTCTCGTGGTTCTGGCACCGCGAGAGAAACAGCTGCACGCGTTGGAACACGTCGGAATCTTCGGCCAAGCCACCTGCGCGCAGCGCTTCGAGAGCGAACTGCGTGTTGGAGAGATCAGGGCGCCGGTCACTCCCGTAGCCAATACCACCGAAGGCATTGCGATTCTTGTCGCGGTCATACGGCAACGGCTTGGAAATGTCGGAACATTGCAGACTGGCAACGTAGTCACGCGCTCCACTGATCGTGGCCGCATAACGCGGTTCCTTGCGTCGTTGGTCGAGCTGCGCCAATGCCAAGATCGACATCGACGTCTTGTAATTCCAGAGGCCTCGCCCTTTCTCGTAGATGCTGCCATCGGCGTGACGGTGCGACAGAATCAAGTCGACGGCGGCCGACAGGAAAGGACCATCCTCTTCTTCGTAGTGACGCGGGCTGCGCGCTAGGCCGTGCACTACTAGCGCCGTGATGCCAACGTCAGAGACGTAGCTCCCATAGCCACCGTCTGCACGTTGTTGGTCGATGAGCCAGTTGCAGCCGCGATCGATCGCACTCTTGAGCTGACTCTTCGTGACCGCCGGCGGTGGCGACGCAGCCGGTGTTTCCTTTGCCGCATCTACAGGAGCCTGCGCCGGCGCAGCCGCTCCAATCGCGAAAGCCAAGACAAATGCACTGGCCAGAAAAAACGTAGTAGAAGTGTGTCGCAACGTTGGTGCTCTCATCGAGAACCCTCTCACAGGGGAGGTGATTCAGGGGGTAGTCTGCGGTCGCCCGACGGCGGACGCTTCGTGCGCCGATATTGTCGTGGCAACCAACCAGCGTGAAAAGGGAGAAACAGGCCTCGAATCGGACGAACTATTGGTCCTTGGGCTTCTGCTCCTCGTCGGACGGCTCCTCGCCGCCATTGGGGGTGGGCGCGGGTCGCTCAGGGCGCGGAGGCACCTTCATCGCCTTGATCGATCGGTCGATCTCACCGTCGCGCGGCAGGCGGATGATCAGCGTGACCGCCGTCGGCTGCTGGCGGTCGAGAGGTGGAATCACGTCGGGATCAGCATAGTAGTCTGCATCTGGGAACGGCAGCTCCAACGGGTTGTCCAGAATCGCTAGAGGTCGATGCGACAACGCTATCAGCTGCCCCGTCAAAGTGGCGCCAAAGACCTCTCGGTATCGCATCTTGCCGTCTTCACCGACGACGATCTTCTCACCGGGACGTAGCGGTTCTGTCGGCGGCGCCTCCTCGCTATCCCCAGCGCCGGTATCGCCAGCGCCGGTATCCGCAGCTTTCGAGTCCCCGGCAGGCTTGTCCTCGTCGGCACCCGTGGCGTCCTTCTCCTCCTCGGTGACCGGCAAGATGGGCTCGCGCAGGAACCGCGACCCGGTGAACACGAAACCGACCGGCTCCATCGACTCGCTGACGAGGCCGTTGAAAACACACTCCTCGGCACGCTTCTGCACGGTTGCGAGAACGCCATCCTTGCCTTTTTGTTGCCAGCGCAGCTCGACGATCACACGCGGCCCAGCGATCGCTCGCGTGTCGGTCTCGGTCTCGGGCGGCTTGCCCTCCTCGAGCCCCAGCAGCAGCAGAGCTGCCTGCAGATGTTCGGGGTCGCAATCGGCAGACACCAGCGTTTCGTGCGCTTTGCGCCCTGGCAGGCACGCCAAGAACTCGATGAATCCGGCGCGCAGATTGAAGAAACCATCGACCTCGATGACTTTCTGCTCGGGGTGAAAGCGCACGGTGCCCAACGGCAGGAAGCCGCGTGCATCCGCGTCATGGGGCAACCCCGGAGCGGGTTTCTCTGGTTTCTGCGGCGCGTCAGCCAGCTTGTCGGCAGGCGCCGGCTTCGTCGTGGCGGACTGAGATGATTGCGCCGGCTCCGTCGCTTGCTGCGAGAAGCCAAAGGCCGCGCAGCAGAGGACGACGCTTAGGCAAGCGAGAATTCGCATGAACCTTCTTTCCGGACTACTTCTGTCCGTTCAGCTTCCAATCGTAGTCCAGGAAACCGATCGCCGCATCTCCCTTTTGGTTGAGGATCTCGACGACGTCCGGGGTTCCGTACTTCAGCAGGAACTTCGTCAGGGTGCCATGGCGGTTTGTGAAGTCCTCGCCAAACCAACTGAGGATCTTTGAAACGTAGACCTTGCCATCGCGGGCCACCAGATATGCGGGTTGCTTCAGGCAGGCTGCCGTCGCACTCTCGAGCTGCTTTTCGAGCTGCGCCCCAGTGAATGCGTCGCGCGCCAGCGGCGGGCAACCGTTCGACGCGCAGTTGACCGCAAAGTGCACGCGAGGATCCGCACCAAACAGCTCCTTCACGCGCAGGAGCTTGTGCTCGAGAAAGTTCAGCGAGACGCGTTGGCCACCGACGTCACAAAACTCACGATCCCACGGATCCTTCAAGTCCTTGATCGAGGCAACGGGTTCACTGGTGGCAATCAGCTGCAACGTGTAGGCGTTGTACGCATTGATCAGCAACGCCATCAGTTCGTCGCGGTTCAGCGTTGTCAGCGGCGCACTAGCCATACGGGCGAGATAGGCCTGCAGCGGCTTGCGGTCGGCGCGCAAGGCGGCGTAGTCGACGCGCGAGTCGCTGGAAACGTGCTTCTTCAGAATCGCATCGAATTCCGAGTGATCGAACTTCCCCTTCCCCGACGCAATCCCCTGCTGGACCAGTCCGGTCAACGGGTGTCCTGCAACGAACTCACTTGCGGGAGCCGAGCAACCCGCCAAAACCGCGACCGTCAAGACTCCCGCTGTCAGGAAGCCCGCGAATACTCCTGGAATCGACTTCATCGACTTTCTGCCGTCCATTTCCTGGCGCCCCTTTCCTGGTGGCCATGGGCGCGATTGTCCCATGCAGCGAGTCCGGTTGGAAGTGGACGCGGAAAGTGGGCCTGCCGGCGCAGCCCCTCGCCAGTGCGGTCGTCTCTGCGCGCGTGGCGGTGGCTACGCCGGGTGGTGTGACACCGAAGTCGCGGATCGAGGGGTGATGATCGGCGGCTTCGTCGGACGCCGGGCGATCCGCCACGGTGCCAGCGCAGGCGTCGTTGGCGGCGTCGGGATCGACGCCTTCTTGCGGCCTCGGTCGGGCGTATCCAGGCCTTGGACGACCTCCTCGACAATCTCGCGGACGGGTGTCTCTGGCGCGAAACCGACGGCTGCGCGCAAACGCTGCAGGTCGGGGACCCGCCGCGGCATGTCCTCAAAGCCGCTCTCGTAAGCGGTCTCATACGGGACTCGCAAGATCTGCGACTGCGAACCGGTCACTTCCTTGACCACGGCGGCCAGCTCAGCGATCGAAATCTCCTGCGTCGAGCCTACGTTGTAGATCCCTCCAACGCTGCGCTCGGTGTCGCTGATCGCGAGCCAGCAACGAATCACGTCGTGGATCGAAGAGAAGCACCGCGTCTGTTCGCCATTGCCAAACACCGTGATCGGTTGTCCGGACAAGGCTTGCCGTACGAAGGTCGGCAGCACCATGCCATAGGTCGCAACCTGGCGGGGGCCGACAGTGTTGAAAAGACGCAGCACCGTCGTCGGCACACTCCGCTCGCGCCAGTATGCAATGCACAAGAACTCGTCCAGTGCCTTGGAGCACGCGTACGACCAACGACCGCGTTGCGGCGTACCGAGAACGATGTCGCCATCTTCAGAGAAGGGAAGCTGCGTTGACTTGCCGTAGACCTCGCTGGTAGACGCGAACAGGACCCGCTTCTCCTTCTTCGCGGCGTGCTGGAGTACGACCTCGGTACCGCGGGTGTTCACTTCGATCGTCTGCACGGGACTCTTGATGATGCGCTGCACCCCCACCGCTGCAGCGAGGTGGTGAATCCTGTCCGCACCATCGACCAACTCCGCGAGGAGCGATTCGTTCAACAGCGTGTCAATGACGTACGAGAAGCCAGGCTTCCCCTTGAGGTGCGCCACGTTGTCCATGGAGCCGGTGGCGAGGTTGTCAATGATCTGCACTTCGTCGCCGCGTGCCAGCAGCGCTTCCGCCAGATGAGAACCGATGAAACCCGCACCGCCGGTGATCAGATGTCGCATGAAACTCCCCCAGGATAGAACGCGGGCACGCCCCAACGGCCACAGCCCTTCATCCTCCCTTCGGTCGCTGACGGTCACGACTTGCGCGGCTGTGCGCCGATTCTCTTCTTCCCGAATCTAGGCGGCTTCGGTACGTTGGGGCCGGTTGCCGAGTCCGGCGTACAAAGGGCCGCCGCCATAGCCCCGAGAGAGATCACCGAAACCACCATGTCGCTGGACCTTACAGCTACTGAGATCAAGTCGCGCTTGGAGGAGCTCCGAGTGCTGCTCGAGCGGGTCAAAGATGCATCGCGCTACGAGGATCTGGTCCTGCGACTGAGCGAACTCGGCGCGAAGATGGAGAAAGAGGGCTTCTGGGACGACGCCGAGGCGGCCAAGCCGGTCATCGCAGAACTCAAGCGCAACAAGGCCATCGTCGATCGCATCGACACACTCGACGCCGACTACGTGGACGCGTTGACGATGCTCGAACTGGGGATGGACGAAGCCGATGAGGCGACCCTGACTGAGGTCGAGGAATCGAGTCGCGCCTTGCTCGAGCGGGGCCAACAGCTCGAGGTTCAAACCTTGCTCTCTGGCGACTACGACAGCGCTAGCTGCTACCTAGCCGTGCATGCCGGGGCCGGAGGTACCGAATCGTGCGACTGGGTTGGGATGCTCAGCCGAATGTTCTGGCGGTGGGCCGAGAAGAACGACTACGAAATCGTCGTCATCGACGAACAGCCGGGCGACGAAGCTGGATTCAAGAGCGTCACGCTGCACATTCAAGGCGATTGGGCATATGGCTACCTGCGCTCAGAGATTGGCGTGCACCGACTCGTCCGTATCTCCCCCTTCGATGCGAAGAGTCGCCGTCACACGTCGTTTGCTTCCGTCGATGTCTCGCCGGAAGTCGAAGCCGTCGAAGTCGAGATCGAAGAGTCCGACCTACGGATCGACACGTATCGGGCCAGCGGCGCCGGCGGTCAGCACGTCAACACGACCGATTCGGCCGTGCGGATCACCCACGAACCCACCGGCATCGTCGTCCAGTGTCAAAACGAGCGCTCGCAACATTCCAACCGAGCCGCCGCAATGAAGGTACTTTCGTCGCGGCTGCTGCAGCTGGAACTCAAGAAGCGCGAAGACGAGATCGCCAAGATCACCGGCAACAAGGGGGACATCGCGTTCGGCAGCCAGATTCGATCGTACGTGTTGGCCCCTTACAAGATGGCCAAAGACCATCGCACCGAGACCGAGACTGGCAACGTCGACCACGTCCTCGACGGCGACCTCGACGCCTTCATCGAGGCGTTCCTACGGGCGTCGGCAAAGCGCACCTAGCCGCTCTGCCCCCTGCCGCGTACCTCAGACGGGCACCGGTAGGGAGCAACTCCCCAGAAACTCTCTTGCCGCAGCGCCCCGCGATCGCGAGAATCCCGGCTCAAACCGCACGCAACCACCCAACGACACGGAAGGCGCCGAGACGTGAAATCGCTGCAGGAGACCGACCCACAGATCGCCGAGATCATTGCGAAAGAAGAGCAGCGCCAAGACACCGAGATCAACCTGATCGCCAGTGAGAACCTGGTCAGCCCGGCCGTCCTCGCCGCGCAGGGCTCGGTGCTCACGAACAAGTACGCCGAAGGATATCCGGGACGTCGCTACTACGGCGGCTGCGAGTTCGTCGACGAAGCCGAGGATCTGGCACGCGACCGCGCTTGTGAGCTGTTCGGAGCCGAACATGCCAACGTGCAGCCGCACTCTGGTAGCCAGGCCAACCTGGCGGCATACACGGCGATGCTCAAACCCGGCGACAGAGTGCTGGCGATGAACCTCGCACACGGGGGGCATCTCTCGCACGGCGCCAAAGTCAGCGCGACCGGCAAGTTCTACCAGTTCAGCCACTACTCCCTGTCGGAGAAGACCGAACTCATCGACCTCGATGAAATCCGCCGAATGGCAGAAGAGCTGCAGCCGCAGTTGATCGTCGCTGGCGCCAGTGCCTACTCACGCTTCATCGACTTCGAGGGCTTCGCAAAGATCGCCAAAGATGTCGGTGCATACTTCATGGTCGACATGGCCCATATCTCCGGGCTCATCGCTGCCGGTGTGCATCCCAGCCCGGTACCCCATGCGGACGTGGTCACCAGCACGACGCACAAGACCCGGCGCGGACCGCGCGCCGGGATGATCTTGTGCCGCAAGAAGCTGCGCAAGAAGATCGACTCGGCCGTGTTCCCCGGGCAACAGGGTGGTCCACTGATGCACCTCGTGGCTGCCCGCGCGGTGTGCTACCTCGAGGCCATGCAGCCGGAGTTCAAGGCCTATGCGCAGCGTGTAATCGACAACGCCGCCCGAATGGCCAGCGTCCTCGACCAAGCTGGCGTGCGGCTGATTTCCGGCGGCACCGACAATCACCTGGTGCTGCTCGACGTCAGAGGGCAAGGCATTACCGGTGACATCGCCGAGAATGCGCTCGCGCGCGCCGCGATCGTCGTCAACATGAACATGATCCCGTTCGATCCAAATCCGCCGCGGCACCCGAGTGGTGTCCGCATCGGTACGCCAGCCGTAACCAGTCGCGGCATGGGCGTCGAGGAGATGGAGCAAATCGGCGAATGGATAGGCAAGATCCTCAACGACGCCGAGAACGAGAGTCTGACGACGCAGATTCGCGGCGAGGTATTGGAGATGTGCAGCCGCTTCTCGGTGCGCGCCTGATTCGTCCACTCGAAGAACGCACAGAAGGTCGCGGTGACAGGAGCTCGTCTTAGAAGATGCGGCGGGAGATCCCCGTCGCATCGCGGACCGCGGCGATCAACTCGCGCGCCGTCTCACGGGCGCGGCGCGCGCCATCCTGCAGCACATCTTCGATCGTCGACGGATCCTTCTGCAGCTCGGCGTAGCGTTCGCGGGCCGGGCCAAAGTAGTCGAGAAAGGCTTCGTACAGCGCCTGCTTGGCGTGCCCGTACCCCATCCCACCGGCGCGAAACTGCTCGGCTAGCTCAGCGATCTGCGCCTCGGACGCCATCAACTTGTAGAGTTCGAAGACGGTGTTCCCGTCCGGTTCCTTGGGATCTTCAACCGGCGTTGAGTCGGTGACCACCGACATGAATCGCTTGCGAGTCTTCTTGTCGGATTCGAACAAGCTGACCGTATTGCCGTACGAACTGCTCATCTTTTCGCCATCGATGCCGGGTACGCGCGCTACCTCTGGCATGATCCGCGGCTCTGGAATCGTCAAGATCTCACCGTAGATCTGATTGAACTTGATCGCGATGTCGCGGGTGACTTCGACGTGCTGTTTCTGATCTTGCCCCACCGGCACGACGTCACCCCGATACAACAGAATGTCGGCCGCCATCAGAACCGGGTAAGCAAAGAGACCGTGATCTGGGGAAACCCCGTGCGCGACCTTGTCCTTGTACGAATGGCACCGCTGCAGGAGGCCCATCGGCGTCACCGTCGACAGGAACCAAGCCAGCTCGCACGTCTCGGGGACATCGCTTTGGCGAAACAGGATCGACTGCTGGGGATCTAGGCCTAGGGCCAGGTACTCGAGCGCCATCGTGTTCGTGTTGTGGGCCAGGACGTCAGGATCGCGGACGGTCGTCAGCGCGTGGTAGTCAGCGATGAAGTAGTAGCCGTCGCCCTCGCGCTGGAGGTCAAGAAACTGGCGCAGGGCACCAAAGTAGCGCCCGAGGTGCAGGACACTAGAGGACTGAATCCCAGACAGAATCCGCATCAGACTTTCCCGTCGTAACTCCATACGCTATAAGGCATCCACGATCCTGCTCGCCGCGCAGTGGCAGCTGGACGAGCATCGTCCTCGCGGACCGGACAAGAGTCATCTCGTCGTCCCCTGATTCGGCCTCGTGGATCGAATGGGGGCTATCGTAGCGGCCGATCGTGCCGAAAAGAAGAACAGTGCGCGTGAGCCTACCGCGCCTGGACCGTCAGGAGAATCGAAAGCATGGCCAAGGAGAAACGACTGCGGGACAAGTACCGCGGAGCCTTCTTCTCGGGGCTCGCGGCGCTGTTGCCGACGATCCTGACGCTCTTTGTGCTGGTCTTCTGCTTCAACTTCCTCAATGACAAGGTCGCTCAGCCGATCAACGGTGTCATCGCGACCGTGATGAAGACGCCCCTCGCAAAAGAGTGGTACTGGGACAAGCTCCTCAATCGCCAGGAGTGGCAGCTCGACGAGGTCGTAACCCCCGAGGGGACGGCGCAGGCGCAAGAGCTCGGGATCGGTAACGATGTCCCGTTCAGCGAGATGGTGGACGCGTCGGTCCCCCGCTGGCTCGGCTTCCTGATCGCGCTGTTGTTGGTCCTGGCGGTCGGCCTGCTGTTTCGGGGTTATCTGGGACGGCAGTTGTGGCGGGCTCTCGAATCCGGGATCCAGAAGGTCCCGGTGCTCAAAGTCATCTATCCGTACGCCAAGCAGGTATCTGAGTTCTTCTTCGCCGAGAAGAAACAGATCCACTACCAGACGGCGGTCGCGATCGAGTATCCACGCCGGGGGCTGTGGTCGCTGGGCTTCGTGACCAGCGAGGGCTTTCGCGACATCGAGGAAGTCGCTGGCGAAACCGTTGTGGCAGTTTTCATCCCGTCGAGTCCAACGCCCGTCACTGGCTATACGATCATGGTGCCGAAGGATCAGGTCATCAAAATCGATGTAGCTGCCGATGAAGCCCTGCGCTTTACGATGTCGGCGGGCGTGATCCAGCCGCCGAGCCAGCTGCCAGCCTTGAACCTGAAGACGCGCAAGATCGAGCGCCCTTTGGCTGGCCCCGACGACGATGCGGCGACCGCCAGCAACCAAGACGCCACCGAGAAGCCTCCGGCCTAGGCAACTTCCCCGTGAGAGCGCTGGCAACGCCGCGCGCGCACAGTACCCTGACGGTCGCTATCTGCGCTGAAAGGGTGCCAACCATGACGTTCTCGCTCGCCGCCACGACACTACGCCGCTGCTTCACTACCGGCTTCGTTCTTTGCGGGCTGATCATTAGCTTGCCTGCCAGCTGGGCGCAAGACGGTGAAGCCACCGCGATCGACGCCGAGTACTACGTCGCGACCAACGGCAACGACGATTGGTCTGGTAAGCTGGCCACTCCCAACGCCGACGGCAGCGATGGGCCATTTGCAACCCTCGACAAGGCCCGCCAGTCGCTGCGCGCGATCAAAGGCAGCAACCGCCGGTTGGTTCTGATTCGCGGCGGCATCTACCCTCAAGAGCAAACGCTGCAGTTTCGTCGCAAGGACAGCGGACACAAAGATGCTCCCGCGACGTATCGCGCGTACCCAGACGAGCGTCCCGTCATTTCGGGCGGCCGCCGCATCGAGTGGGGTCGAACCACGCGCAGCAGCTGGGAGGCCGAGCTTCCCACCGTCAAGAGTGGTGAGTGGGTGTTTCGCCAGCTGTTCGTCGGGGGTGAGCGTCGATCGCGCCCGCGCATGCCCTCGCTGGGACACTACCGAGTTGCCGAGGAGCATGAGCCGACCGAAGACGTGGCTGGGCGTGGGTTCAATCGCTACGGCTACGCGTCGGGACAGATGTCTGACAGCTGGCGTCTGCGCGAGCACATCGAGGTGTTGGTGTTCCCACGCATCGGTGCCAGCCGACACTTCATCAAAGAGATCGATACCAAGAAACACATCGTGACCTTGACCGGGGCGACACCCAGCTACCAGGAATGGGCTCGCATTTCGCGCCGCAGTCGCATTGTCTTGGACAATGTGCGCCACGCCTTCGACGATCCTGGCGAGTGGTTCCTCGATACCACCACCGGAATCTTGAAGTACAAACCTCTCGCCAATGAGCGCTCGGCCGAGAAGGCCGCCTACGCACCGCACCTCGCAACGATTGTGGAGCTGAGCGGTTCGGCCAAGGACAAGAAGTACGTCGACAACATTGCGTTCGAGGGTGTGACGTTCGCGCATACGACGTATCCGTTGTCCAAGGATGGCCAAGCGAGTGAATGGGCCGACACCAACCTTCCGGCAGCGGTCATCGCCAAAGGCACCCGCAACTGCGTCTTTCGGGACTGCACGTTCGAGCAGGTCGGGGGGTACGCGCTGACGCTGGGCGCGGGCAGCAAAGAGACCCTCGTCGAAGGATGCACGTTTCGCGACCTCGGCGCTGGTGGATTGAAGCTCGGCGGCGCGAAAGCAGGTACCGGCGCACCACAGAAGCCCAAGAAGAAGGCACACCGCCTGGTGTCGTCGAACCACACGATTCGCAACTGTCTCTTCGCACACGGCGGCCGCGTCCACCCTGCGGGCGTCGCCATCTGGATCGGGCCATCGGCGCTGAACGTCATCGAGCACAACGAAATCTGCGATTTCTACGGCGGTGGCATCTCGATAGGACGTAAGAAGGGGTACCTACCCAGTCACGCCTACCGCAACGAGATCGCTCACAACCACATCCATCACATCGGGCAAGCTGTCCTGAGCGAAGCGGCAGCCATCCGCTGCATGGGGATGACGGTCGGCACCGAAATCCATCACAACCACATCGAGACCGTCCAGAGCCACGAGACCGGCGGGTGGGGCATTCACCTCGAAGAGGGCGCCACAGGCGTCGTCGTGCACAGCAACCTGATCCACGACACGACCGACGGTGCCTTGCATCTACGTGAGGGCAAAGAGAACCGCATCCTGAACAACATCTTCGCCAACGGTGCCAAGCACCAGTTGCAGCTCGCCACCGACGAACCGCACATCTCGCTCATGATCGAAGGAAACGTCATCTTCTGGCAACAAGGGAGCCTCCTCGCCGGCAATTGGGGCGGGCAGAATTTCCAACTGAAGCGCAACCTCTACTGGACCACCCATTCCAAAGGCGTGACGTTCGGCGGCGCCCCTCTGGAGCAGTGGCAGAAGACGAAGTTCCAAGACAAAGGCTCCCTAGTCAGGAACCCAGGCTTCGCCAACGCCGAAGAGGGCGACTTCCAGCTGAAGAGCAAGAGCGCAGTGAAGAAGATCGGCTTCAAACCGTTCCCCCTCGACGAATTCGGCCGCCCCGGCGACGCCCCCCTAGAGAAGTCATGGGACCTCATGTGGCCCACCGCCGATCGCTAACGACGCCACCAGAGATCCGACAAACAGTTCTCAAGGCAAAGCCAGCCGGGGATCCGATGACAAACCGGAACCGCCCTCAGGCCCGGCCCCAAGAACAGCCCAAGGCAACTACCGCAGCCCTCATAGATGAACTTGAATGGTTGGACCGGAACCGCCCTCAGGCACAGCCACGCAAAAAAGCTCCGGGTTGAACCGGAGCTTTCGTCAGATCAATTTTGAATGGTCGCGTCACCCCACGCCCCCCCCCAACGTCATCGAGGACGTCGGAGCACCCTCCGACCCAATGGACCTGCGCTGGTCCCTTGGAAGAACATCAGCCCGACCATTCAAAATTAGTTGGACCGGAACTGCCCTCAGGCACGGGCACGAAAAAAGGCCCCGGCAAGTACCGGAGCCTCGTCAGATCAGTTTTGAATGGTCGCGTCACACGTCACCTCACGCCCCCCCAACGCCCCCCCAACGTCATCGAGGACGTCGGAGCACCCTCCGACCCAATGGACCTGCGCTGGTCCATTGGAAGAACATCAGCCCGACCATTCAAAATTGGCTGGACCGGAACCGCCCTCAGGCACGGGCACGAAAAATGGCTCCGGCAAGTACCGGAGCCTCGTCAGATCAATTTTGAATGGTCGCGTCACCCCATGCCCCCCCCAACGTCATCGAGGACGTCGGAGCACCCCCCGGCCCAATGGACCGGCGCTGGTCCATTGGAACAACATCAGCCCGACCATTCAAAATTGGCTGGACCGGAACTGCCCTCAGGCACAGCCACGAAAAAAGCTCCGGGTTGAACCGGAGCTTTCGTCAGATCAATTTTGAATGGTCGGGCTGAGAGGATTCGAACCTCCGACACCCACACCCCCAGCGTGGTGCGCTAACCAGACTGCGCTACAGCCCGACCGAGTCGTTTATCGAAAGGGCCATCGTAGTACGGTTCGAACGAAGGTCAATAGCTGTGGGAAAGCACGTCGGCGGCGTGATATTGTTGCAGCCGAGAAAGGAGACCCATTGCAGGCTCCCCCCCTCCCTGCTGGCTTCACCAAGCACCAGTCGGGAAACCGGACCATCTACCATGCTGTGGATCTCACGGAGGCCATCCGCGAGCTGGGCTTCTTCGATGGCGCGGCGACCCTGCCCGCGGTGTCGACGGTCCAAGGACGGACTGGACATGGCGTCTATGACCTGCCACGCGCCGGCGGCCGGGTGTTGTGGAAGAAGTGCGGGCGCGGCGGCTGGATCGAGCCGATCTTGCGTGATCGCTACTTGAATGCCGCCCGTTTCCTGGACGAGCTGGCCGTCACCGAGGCGGCCCGCACCCAAGGAGCCTCGGTTCCCCGCATCCTGGCGATCGCTGACACGCGCACAGCGGGCGGCTTCCATCGAATCGAAGTCCTGACAGAGATGCTCGAAGGAGCCCGGGACGGCGCGGAGCTGTTGACGCCTGGCGGGCACCCACTGCCACCGGACGACTCCCCCATGGGCGCGACCCTGCGGCGCAGCGTCCTTTCGGCGATGGCGCGTGAGCTGCGCCTCTTTCATGGCCTGGGATTCGTGCATGGTGACCTGAACGTCAAGAACGTATTGTGGCGCGTCACGGAGGACGACAGCGTCGCTGTTACGCTGATCGACCTCGACCCTGGCAGCTCGCCACTGCGTGCCCATTCGCCTCTTTCGAATCTACTGCGACTGCATCGCTCTTATTGGAAGGGCGTTCTGAAGCGTACTTGGCGATTGTCGGCGACGGATCAGTATCGATTTCTCTACGAGTACTTCCGCGGCGATCGCGCTGGTCTTCGCGACTTCTGGCAAAGCGCACGCAGACAGGCTCAACGCCAAGCGCTTCGCCGCGGACAACGACTGACCCCGCTCGAACCGAGGAGGCTTTCGCCACTGTGAACTCCGCCAAGCCGTCCATCGGCGCCATCCGCTACTTGAACGCGCTGCCGTTGGTCAATGGCCTCGATAGCGATCCGCAAGTCGGTGAAGTTTGTTACGAGATCCCCAGCCTCCTCGCGCAAGGGCTTCATGCTGGTCGCTTCGACCTCGCCCTCGTACCGCAGGTTGAGGTCCTAGGTGCTCCGGAGTACGACGTCGTGCCGGAAATCTGCGTCGCATGCGCAGGTCCAGTCGAGTCGATCCTCCTGTTCACGGACCGCGACTGGTCCGAGATCCGCCGCGTTGCTGTGGATGTCTCGAGCCGTTCCTCCGTCGAGATGTTGAAAGTGCTGTTCCAACAGCGCACCGGCTCGGTGCCTCTCTGCGTTCCGGCAGCTCCCAACCTCGATCCACTGCGCAGCGGATTCGACGCGGTGCTATTGATCGGTGATCGAGCGTTGGCTGAGGATCGAGGCGACGTTCCTCGCTATGACCTGGGTCAGATCTGGTGGGAGGAAACAGGCCTTCCATTCGTCTTTGCAGTCTGGGCCGGACGCCGGCCACTCGCAGCGGAGGCTGTTGCCGCCGTGCAGCGAGCAGCGCAGCGTGGAGTGTCACGCCACGACGAACTTGCTGCGGCCTTCAGTCGCGAACACCCAGACGTAGCGGGTCCGCAACAAGCTGCCCGCTATCTCAGCGACGTAATCCACTACACGCTCGGCGACGCCGAGGAAGCATCGCTACGCCACTTCGCTGAACTGCGCGTGGCGGCAGGCTTGGCGCTGCCGACCAGTGAACCTCTCCTGCGTTTTGCGGGCTCGACACCCGCCGATCTTGGAGCTCCCGCAACCGACGCAATCGGAGCCAAAGACGAGTGATCCCGCTGACGGCTACGATCATTACGAAGAACGAGGAGCGCAACATCCGCGACTGCCTCGAGTCGATCCGGTGGGTGCCACACATCGTCGTCATCGACTCTGGGTCCACAGATGCCACCGTTGAGATCGCCCGTGAATTCACCAACAACGTCATTGTCACTGACTGGCCGGGGCACGTCGAACAGAAGAACCGCGCGGTCGACCGCGCCGAAACCAATTGGGTCTTGTCGCTGGACGCCGACGAACGCGCTACGCCAGAGCTGCGGCGCGAAGTAGAGCGCGTGATGGCCACGGAGCCAACCACGGTGGGCTTCTCGTTTCGCCGCAAGACATGGTATCTGGGACGGTGGATCCTTCACGGTGGATGGTACCCAGATCGCAAAGTACGCCTGTTCGATCGGCGGCGAGCTCGCTGGGGTGGCACCAATCCGCACGATCACGTCAACGTCGAGGGCCCGGTCGAAGAACTAGACGCAGATATCCTGCACTACACGTATCGAGACATGCACCACCACGTCGAGGTCATCGACTTCTTCACCGACATCGCCGCTCGCGAAAGAGAAAAGAAGGGGCGGCGTTTTCCGGTGCTCGGAATGGTGTTCGGGCCCCCCTTCAAGTTTCTGAAGATGTACGTTGTGAAACGCGGCTATCGAGACGGGTTTCCCGGCTTCCTGATCGCGGGGCTAGGTGCGCTCTATGTGCTGCTAAAGGATGCAAAGCTGTGGGAACGGCGGCAATTCCGCGAGCGCACGCTGGATCCAGACGCACAACCACGCTTTGATCGTGGCCCCGAGTATCGAGTGCGTTGAACACCGAGTCGCTGGGAATCGCCCGATCAGGAGTCGCCCCTTGAAGGTTCCTACCGTCACCGAGACTGCAGTCGCCTACGACCGGATCTACAAGACGGCGCCCCTGGGCGACGCGCCTCGCCTCTACGACTGGGTTGTACGTCTCGCTGCTCCCAGCCCCGAGACGCCCGTACTCGACATCGGTTGCGGGTTGGGTGGTGCGTTGCGGGGCCTGCAACGCGCGCACGTTCCGGCCCTCGGTATCGACATTTCCGCCGAAGCACTGCGTGGGGCGCGGACGCACGGTGCACCCAATGTCGTGCGCGGTGATGGGGCACGCTTGCCGTTCGCCGATGAGACTTTCCGCTGCGTCTTCAATCTCGGCAACCTCGAGCACTTCCCAGATCTCGATTCAGGAATCAGCGAGATGCGGCGAGTACTGCAAGTCGGCGGGGAAGCCTGGGTGCTGCTACCGAATTCGTTCTACTCGGGCACGATCTGGAAAGCGATCACGAAGGGCTACGGCCCTGACCACCACCAGCCAATCGACCGCTTCGCGACGCGCAACGAATGGCGGGACTTGTTGCAAGCGGGTGGCTTCGACGTCCTTCGCAGCTGGCCGTATCACAAAGGCAAGTGGTGGAAGCGAATCTGGCCCGCGAACCTCGCCTGGCACTTCCTCTATCGGCTTCGCCGCGGCGAACAGGGGAGCCAACACGCGTTGCCGCCGCTGGGCCGCGTCAACCGCGACGAATGATCTAGCAGTGCGGGATTCCGTCGGGAGTCGGATCGAACCCGGAACACGGGAACGGATAAGGCAGTATGTCGCCATTCCCGAAAAGAAAGGTCATGATGAACACCGGGTCAGCAATGTCGACGCTACCGCTGTCATTGCCATCGGCAGCATCGAAACAAGCGACGCTGGTCCCGCTATTGAAGAGGTAGCTCAGGACGATCACGATGTCCTGCAGATTGACGACCCCATTGAGATTCGCATCGCCGCGGATGAACGGCGTCGGCGCCAGTGCCGGATCGACGACGGTAACCACCGAGTCGAACAACAGCGGGTCGATGTTGACAGACTCCACGATAAAAATGTTGTCGATCGGCGGCGACCCAACACCGCTCTGCAGGTCGACGAACGTCGTGTTCGGAGCCGCGGGGAGAACTTCGAAGAGTAGATTCGCCAATGGCGTCGCGGTACCAGGGGGCACGGTCCGCAGGTCGAACGGTGGGATTGCATCAATGATCAAGCCTGCTGTGAAGTAGCAATCGCCGGGATCTTGCGACAGTTGGGTACCGATGAACTCCGGGGCGAGGAGCCCGATCGCGGTGTCGTTCAAGTCCATCATCATAAAGTTCATCGCGACGCAGTCCCACGTGACGGCAAGCTGAAAGCCCTGCAGCTCACCAGTGTGGGTCGCGAGCACTGGAAAGCACGCCTCTGGATCACCACGAGTCACCAGTAGGTCGGGGATCCACAGCAGGTTCGTTGGCTCGAGGACGGTCACTGCAGCCGGCACGACCGTCGTGTGACTCCCCCCCACTCCGGTCGCCGTCAGCGAGACGTCGTAGCTGCCCACTTGCGCGTAGACGTGGCTGGGAGCCCGTTCGGCGCTAGTAGTGCCGTCGCCAAAGTCCCAGAGCCAACTCTGGATCGGCCCCAAGCTTTCGTTGCTAAAGGACACCGCGTGCGGTGCCTCGCCGCTAGCGACATCGACAGAGAACGCGGTCAACGGCGCCGGCACGTCGTTGCGGTAGTAGAGCTGGTTGCCGCGAGAGTAGACGACATGAGCATAGCCGCTCGAGTCGACCGTCAGTTCGTGCATCGACTCGGTCAGAGTTGGGGTCTGGGTCATGTTGACCGGAGAGGTCAGAAAGCTACCCGTCCCGGTCACTCGCCACAGTTCGCCGACCTGTTCGTAGTAGAGCTCGATCCAGTTGCCATTGACCGCAATGCGAACTCCGGCGGCGAGCCCAGCGGTGATGACCTGCGGCGGCGTGAAGGACGAACCCGCTGCTCGGCGGGCGATGTAGACGGCGTCGTTGCGGAGAAAGCCAATGTGGATCGTGTTGTCTGGCGTCACGCCGACGACAGGAGCCGAATCAGTCGTCGCAGCGGTTACCACTTCCTCGGCCCCAAAAACTCCGCCAACGGTCGTACGGTAGTAGATGCTACCTGCTCGACTGTAGACCAAGTGGGCGGCACCAGCGTCGTCGACAAACAGGTCGGGAGCGTCCCCGGTGGCGACAACAGCCGGAGCCACAAAGTCGACGGAGTGACAAAGCTGCGCGTTGCCGCTGCTATCCTCGCGGACCCAGACCAAGTGGAGACCTGTTGCCGCGGCGGTGCCCGCCAAGACTGGATCACGATCGAGGAGTGCATCCTGCGTCAAAGGCACAGCACCACCGAACGGACCGCCGAGATTGTTCAGGCGCAGAATTTCGCCATTTTGCCCAAAGACAACAGTCGAGACTCCACCAACCGAGTTGTGCAGCGACGGCGTCGAAGATGCAGCACCGGTCACGACCAAGAAGCCGCCCGGCTGAAAGGCTGGCCCCGTCGCGAAGCGGAGCTCACCCGCTTCGACGAACGCGACCAGGACGTTGTCTGCCGCGTCAACGAGGAGCGCCGGCTCGGCTGCCGCCACCGTGCCACTCGAAACCAGCTGCTCAGGCCCGAACGCAAACGAAGGGCGAGGACTGAGCGCAGCCCCGACCAACACGATGACGCACAACCCTCCCCAACCGGCGGCGTACCTGGCCGCGCGGCGCCATTGTCTCCACACCCTGCTTCACTCCTCCTGGAAGGTTGCGTTCCCGCAACTGCCAGCTTTGCAGCTGCCGACCCGATCCGTCTGCGACGCCCAAATCGCAGCTAGCGTCCGCTCTGGCCCCTACGCGGACTCGGCGACAATGCGCGGAATCATACCATAGCGAAATCGTCGTGCGCGGGCAGTCGATTGGCGAGACTGGCAAGAGGTGGTAACATACGGCCACTGTTGGGTTCAGTGGTCCAGTACATCAGGCGCGGGATCTAGATCCGAGAAGCTCGGCTGCGTTCTGCGCAGCCTTCGCGGCGCCGAGACTCTGCCACCCTGGATCACAACAAGTCGTCTTGAAAGCGTGCCGGGGTTTCTCCGGCAAACAGAAACACTCTCGACGTCTCGCGCTACGCGATAGGAGCGACTGTAGAAATGTCTCAGGGGAGCAGCAAACTGCGCGCATTCTGTCTGATCTTGTGTGCGCTCACGACCTCGATCGTCGTCGCAGGCACACCAAACACCCCGACAGCCATCACTACCAGCGGCAATTCGGCCTCACCCGACGCCGCCATTGATGGTCTCGGCAATCTCATGGTGACCTTCGTCGACCAAGGACAGGTGGTCTTTGCGTCATCAACCTCGCAGTTCGCGGGGACTTTGGTGTTGAGCAGCAGCGCAACGCCGCCCGTGAATCCGCGCATCGCCGCCAACGGGATTTTGAACGTCTCGATTGTCTACGCTCAGGAGAGCCTCGCGCCAGGGGCGACCGGCAACGATATCATTTTCGCAACGAGTAGCGGTGGTGGCTTCAACGGTCCCAACAACTTCACATTCGATACCGTGCCCGATTCGGTCCCCGTCGCCAGCCGCACCAACAGCGGGACACTGCATGTGGCCTATCAGGTCGATCCGATCGGGGGCTCGGAAGTGCATACCAACTTGCCGGGCACCGGCACACTGGTCGCCTTGGGCAGCAACCCGGCGCTGGCTGAAACCCAATCGCTGACCTACCTTGGGTACGAACGGAACGGAGACGTCTTCATCCGCTCTCACGACGGCGTTGCGTTCTCTCCGGAAGCGATCATCACCGGCGTCACCGGGACGAGCACTTTGATCGACCTCGCCGCCGACGGCGCCGGGGTCGTCCACGCCGTCTTCGTCAACAACGGTGCGCTGCACTACACCAACAACAGCGGCGGCAGCTTCGCAGCCGCCCAACTCGTCGATGCCGGACCTGTGCAAGGGCTACCGCGCGTCGCGAGCAACTTCGGCGGTGATATCGCGCTGGCTTATGCAGTCGGTGGCCAGATCCTGGTCCGCGAGTTCTCTGCCGGCGCCTTCACCGCCGCCGTCGTTTACTCCGGTGCGACGACTACGGCCGCTGACCCGGCCGTCGCCGTCGATGGCAACGGCTTCGTGCGGGTCGTCTACGCCGATTCGGGGACCATCTACCGTGTCAACAACGTACCGCAACCCAGCGTCGACTTCAGTGCGACACCAACGAGCGGCGAGATCCTGCTGGACGTCGACTTCACGAACCTATCCAGCGGTTTCATCGAGCAGTACCTGTGGGATTTCGGTGACGGCGAGATCAGCATCGTGCAGTCGCCTTCGCACGTGTACAGCGAGGTCGGTAGCTACGACGTGTCTCTCACGGTGACGGGTCCCGGTGGAAGCGCCACGATGACGGTGCCAAACTACATCGTCGCGCAGCCGCCGACGAACATCCTGTCCTTCCCGGACCTGAAGGTCACCTCGCCGGACACGATCACGCACCCGATCCTGACCAGTCATCCCGGGGAAGTGCAGGGTTTTCAGGTAATCGCAGAGTTCAACAACAATCTGACCACAGCCGTCAACCTGACGATCACCGGTACGTTCACGGACACGGTCCTGCCGGAGTTCCTGGAGACGAACTACGTCATCAGTCCGACGGGTGTCGACTCGTACCTCGCGATCGTAACGATCTTCGACGTACAGGAGCCTTTCCTGTCGCAGACGCTCCCTCCGGGCAACGCCCAGACGATCGGCTTCTTCGAATACACGATTCCCGCGGGATTGCCTGTGGGGCTCACGGGCGCGATTACGCTCGTCGACGGTGCCTATCCACCAGGCCCTGCGCCACCCCTCAACAACGTCATCGCAGTTGGCGGCGCCAGTCTGTCGCCGTTCCTCGACCATGCCGTGATCGAGGTGGTCGCTCCATCGACGAAGTTCTTGCGCGGCGACGCGAACTCGAACGGAACGATCGACCTATCCGATACCGTCTTCATCCTTGCGTTCCTGTTCTCGGGAGGAACCGCCCCGTCTTGTCCGGATGCGGCAGATCCAAACGATACCGGAGCGATCGACATTGCCGACGCGGTGTACTTGCTCGGCTACCTGTTCTCAAACGGTGCGCACCCACGCTATCCGTTCCCGGCGCTCGGACTCGACCCGAGCGACGACTTGTTGGGGCCCTGCATCTAGGGCGACATCGGCCGTAGGCGCAGCCTGCGGCAACAACAAGAAAACGTGTAAGAAGATAGAGTCGGTAGCGAAGCTCGCTGCCGACTCTGTTTTTTTGGGTGCCATCGCAATCGTCGCTGAAAGTATCACTCGTCGCCGCCTCACAACCGAAGCGAAGTTGCATACAGACGAAAGTTCCAGGACCCGCGCGCCGAAGATGGATGTACACTAGGAGGGTTGGCCCAAGAGGGTCTGCATCGCGTCCGTCTCGCGAGCCTTGGAATTTGCTGAGAGTATTGCACGAGTCGATGAGCACCGTAGAAACGAGACAACCTCCGGCACAACTGCAGCCCGGCCCGGTCTGCCGCGTGTGCCCTCTCTACCGCTGCTGTCGGAAGACTTGTGAGGCTGTCGAGGGACTGCTCCCGAGCATGGAGCGCGGACGCGTCGACAACGAGGACCTGCCTAGCCTCTACTTCGGGCGACAATTGACGAACGCTCTGCTCGACAACACAGCGCTGCTCACACCCCGTCAGCAAGAAGTCGTACAGCTGTACTACCGGGAAGCGTTGCAGCAGAAAGAGATCGCAGCGATGTTGCACGTGACGCAACAGGCCGTGAATGACTCGCTGCAGCGAGCCCGCATGACTGTCGGTCGCCACCTCATGAACCACTAGCTTCTCAGCGTCGGGCCCGCGCTTGCCGCGCTGTCGATCTGGGGGCGCTGCATCCGGGAGTGCGGGGCAATCCAGGAGTGGACTGCATCTGGAGTGCGCTGCATCCGGAATGCCAGGCCCGCTTTTCACCGGGGCGCCGCGCCGGGACGCTGCCGTTGCTAGGCTCCCCACCTCGCGCCAGAGGCGCCGCTGCGCTGACTTGCATATCTCATAGCAGAGTCGTCGCTTACACAGGTCCTGGCGGGCACTGAAAGGCGCGTGAGGCGGCGGTCGGCGAGTGGCCACAAGATTGACAGAAGCGCCCTCAGCGATATACTTCGGCTTCCCGGAGAGCTTCCTCGCAAACCGGGCTGGAATGAGATCGTGGCTGCAACGAGTGCTGCGTCGCTGGGTCAGAGCTCCCAGCGCGCCGTGCAACGAGTTGTGAAGCTGGCGAGTCGTGGACCTGGGGTTCACGGCAAACGTACGCCTTCCGAAGCAAGCAAACATCTTAGGGGAGGTCGCCTCCCTCTTCATGGCTTCCCCATGGGAATAGCAAAGGGAACAGACATGGCTCCGACGTCACGGAACCGCAGACACCTGTTTCTGGGCATCCTGGTTTTCGGCCTCTTGTTGGCCGGTAGTTTGTTCGAGCGCTGTCGCGCTCAAACGTTCTGCAACCTGATCGCGGATCCCAGCGTCGGCAACTGCGTCGATGAACTGTTCATTCACGCCGGCGAATCGCCGTTTGCGCTGACGTTCATCGAGCCTGACACGCTCGTTGCCGTGGATCTGTTCACGGCGAACTTCTACAAGTACGACGGCGCTGGCGTCGCGACGCAGTTCGCGACACCATTGGGTGGCGGCCAACATACCGGTCTCGCGTATCACCCGGCAGAGATGGCTCTGTACTGGATCATCGATACCGGCACGGGCCAGCAGCTGGTCAAGTCGGACACGAATGGCGTCCACCTCGCAACGATGGCTCTGACCGGGACCCCCGGCGGCCTCATTGGCGACATCACATGGAGCCCGGCGAGCGCCACGTTCTGGGGCGTCGACATCGAGAACGACATCGTCTTCGAGTTCGAGGTCCTCGCGGGCCCGCCGATGACCGCTGCGGCCACCGGCAACACCTTCCCGCACCCAGGCGTGACGCAGTTCGGTGGCGGTGCCTACGGTACCGGCATCACGTCGGTTCCCGACAACGTCGGCGGTGGCTCGATCATCTTCGACATTCCGGCCGGCGCTCCGACCGATCTTCGCGCCAGTCGCCTGGTCCGTACCAATGACGCGGGCAGTGACCGCGGCGTTGGCTACGACTTCGACGGTCCCAACGGATTGGGTGGTTGGATCACCGGAATCGCATTCCAGCCGTCGACTTCTGGCGGGCCGTTCGAGTTCATCGCAAATACAACCGACAACCGCATCTCGCGCACGATCGCGACCGAGCTCACCGGTTTCCTGCCGAAGGTCGTCGAATTCACGTGCTCGTCCGACGCTGACGGCAACGTTACGCTGAGCTGGACCAACCTCGCGAACTACTCCCAATTGGAGATCTTCCGCGACGGCGTCAGCATCGTGAGCGACACGGGTGGCCCGCTGTCGACGCTCGGTGCGCAGACATTCACAGACATCCCGCCGGACCCCGGAGCGCTCCTGTACGAGATCGCGACCGCGTCAGCGGCCATGCTGCCGACCACCGGCAACGCCACTTGCACCGTCAATGTTGGACGTGGTCGTCTCGTCAACTTCACGACGCTACCGACCGGAAGCAACCCGCTGGCCATGACGATCGCTGAGTCGATCGGCTTCGTCTTCGTCGCCGACCTCGACACGGGGATGACGAACCGCTACGACAAGGCCCTGGCCTTCGTCGACACGATCGCCAGCCCCTTCGGTACGAACATCACTCCAGGTCTGACCTGGCGACCAGGCGCGACGATGGCAGAGCCGGGTTCGCTGTTCTGGTTCGATGCCGACAACGGCATGCTGCTCGAGACCGACGTCAACGGTCTGAACCCAGGCACGGCAGTGGCGCTGACGTCGCCGGCCAACGGCGCGATCGGTGATATCACCTACGCCGCCGCGACCGACACTTTCTGGGGCGTCGACCTGACGATGGACGTCTACTTCGAGTTCCTCGACGACGGCAGCGTCACGGGTAACGAAATCGCCTTCGACGAGTTTGGCCTCGGTGCCATGGGCTGGGGTAACGGCGTAACTGCCGTCGGCGCAAACGCCGCACTGGATGCCCCAGTAGGTGCGTTCGCCACGGGCTTCCCGGATCAGGTCGGGCGCGTCGCTACCGACACCGGCATGGCTGTTGGGGAGGCTTACAGCCTGGTCCCAGCCACCGGGTCGGCCTTCGTGAACGGTATCGCCTACACCGCAGACGGTTCCGACGGTAACCCCAGCGAGTACGTCGTCGGTAACGACACGGGCGTCGTCTACGAGCTGTCTTTGAAGCTCCCTGGGATCGCGTTCAGTCGTGGTGACTTCGATCAAGACGGTACCATCGTCTTCGTCGACGCGTTCAATATCATTCAAGCGGTCTTCGGGATCATCCCGCAGTCCGATTGCTTGGACGCCCAGGACGCCAACGACGACGGCATGATCAACTTCGTCGACGGTACCTTTCTGTTGAACCATATCTTCAACATCGGCAACAACCCCCCGCCGGCGCCGTTTGGTGTCTGCGGTCTCGACCCGACCGACGACGCACTCGACTGCGTTTCGTTCGAGCCGAGCGCCTGCCCATAATCCACTCGGGCAAGTAGCCAACAAGAAGGCCGGCTGAGGCAATGCCTCAGCCGGCTTTCTTTTTTTTGTGCGCAGCTGCCGACTACTCCGGTGCCACGGCGCGGTAGAGCAGCGGTAGCGATTCGTCCAGCCGGTAGTCGATCCCCGAGTGATTGTCGTCGAATTCGACATACTGGTGACGGACGCCCAGGGCCTCGAGTCGCTTGTGAAGGATCCGCGCACCGTAGTGCAGGTAGTACTGATCGCGGCTGCCACATTCGACGTACAGCAGTCGCAACTGCTCGAGAGCAGCGACGTGGTCCGCAACGCACTCGATCGGATCGAAGCGGAGCCAGCGTTGCCAACGCTCTTCGTCGAGTTCACCCGTGTAGAGATCGAGCGGTAGATGAAAGCCCAGCTCCGCTGTCGGATCCGGGTCATAGGACGCAGCCATTGCGATCAACATCAGTGCGTGGATCTCCTCACCACGCGGCTTGACGCTGCTGCGAAACGCCTGCAGGAACTGTGGCACTGAGCGATCGTAGCGTGCCAGCACGTCGAGCAGGATGGGGAGATCCCGGCGCAGACCAAACTCGAAGTAGAGATCACCGGAGTGACAGGCAACAGCGCCCCAAGTGTCGGGGTACTGCATGCCGTGCATCAGCGCTGCATAGCCGCCAGAAGACTTCCCGAACACACCTCGGTGGCGCGCACCCGGCAGCGTACGATAGGTGTCGTCGATGGTTGGCACCAATTCAGCGACGAGGTAATCGGCATAGTTGCCGACCGCACTCGAATTCACATACTGATTGCCGCCGAGACTCGTGAAGGCATCGGGGAAGACGACGATCATGTCTCCGATCACCCCTTCAGCCCGCAGCCGATCGAGGCGTTCCGGCAGATTCTCCTGGAAGTTCTTCCAGCCGATGTGGGCGAGCCCAGAACTCGTGAACGCTGCGAGATCGAACAGCACTGGGAACCTGCGCTGCGGCTCGTCGTCATAGGTCGGCGGGAGATAGACCGCCACCTCGCGGCGGTGCGGATCGCCGAGGGCGTTGCCTCTTAGTACCGTTGAGTCGTGCCACCGGACATCGACGCGGCCCCGCGGGGCATCGAGGTTCTTGCGCACCATTGCGGGACCGATCTAGTTCATGTTCGGATCGAGCGGCATCTCGGCCAATATCTGATAGTCGCCACCCAAGCTGCGCAGTGCTTCGCGCCAGACCTGGCCTGGGGAACCAGAGAACACCAACCTTTCGTCGGCAGGAGCGGTGATCCACGCCCCTTCACGCAGTTCGTCGTCGAGCTGCCCAGAGCCCCAACCGGCGTAGCCGACGTAGAAGCGAAAGTCATCGAGGGCGCCGTCCGTTTCTCGGACGACGGCGATCGCGTCATCGAGAGAGACGACCAGCCGCACGGACTCGAAGACTTGCTGATCCGTTTCGTGAATGTGACCACCTCGACGCAACGCCATGACGCGATTGGTGTCGACCGGCCCGCCGGCATGAATCAGGCCATCACCATGCTCGACTTCTGGAAACACCTGCGACACTGGCGTGCGCAGTGGACGATTCAAGACGAGACCGAGGGAACCCTCAGCGCTGTGTTCACAGATCAAGATCACGGAGCGCCGAAAGTTCGGGTCCTGTAGCCCCGGACCCGCAATCAACAAAGTTCCCGGTACGATGTCACTCACTGCCGCTTGCTCGACTTCCTCACAGCGTCGCCAGCTCCAACGCTGTCGACACGGTTTCATGAGACCCGTTGTCCACGGCCACTCTACCCGGCCAACTCGTCGGGCGCATCCGCTTCTGCGCCGGGAATCGGCGTCGCGGCAACCCGGGCCTGTAGCGCTACGAGAGTCGTCAGATCGATCCGGTTGTGATAGAGGACCGGATCGAGATGAGCGCGATCGCCGGTGTCCATGTAGTCCCGGAATCTCAGCGGAGCTTCGGCGCCCGGGATATCTCGACCACGGCGCGACTTCTCCAGCAACTCCACCTCGATCGTCGCCAAACGGCAGTCCGACAGCGATTCCTTGAAGCGACGCCGAACGTCATGCAAGAGATCGACCACCTCCACAGCTGGCGGCAGATCGGGAAGCCCATGATGACGCAACCGATTACGCAACAGCGGCACGTCGTAGGCCTTTCCGTTGTAGGTCACCAAGCGGGGACGCTCGGCGACAAGATCGAGGAAGGAGCGCAGTACACAGCGCTCCTCCGCGACATCTCCAGCCACGTCCTGCACTAGCTGCAGCTGCCCACTCTCCCAATAGAGCGAGCCACAGAGAAACACCATCGAGGTCCGACCCAACCCTAGCGTCTCGAGGTCGAAGTAGAGACACTCCTCGCGCCGCAACGATGCGCCTGAGGAGACATCGGTGCCGAACCCCGGTGCAAAGTGATCCGGCTCGGCGGTCGCCGGATCAATGTTGTCTGCAATGCGCAAACGAATCGAGACTTCGTCACGGCGCGATTGCAGGTCGCGGCTGTGGATCACAGCCCCGGTATCGTCACCCTGTGTCCGCCCGCTCCCTTCGCCGTTCGCCCCTGCACCGTCTACCTCTGCACCGTCTACCTCTGCACCGTCTACCTCTGCACCGTTGACCCCCGCTCCGTTTACTCCCGCTCCGTTTACCCCTGCGCTGTGCAACTCCGACTGGGCCGCACGGCGTGGCCGGCGCACCCTGCGCCCCCGACCCAGTCGCGGTGTTCTCGATCGCTGTGTTGTCGGGGAAGGGGTTAGCGAGTTCCGGTCTGGCGCAATCTCTGGATCGGTCTCTGTGCGCGCCGCACCTGCGCCTACCTGGCTACCGCAGCGGAGCGCGTCAACAGAATCAGCTCGCTCGGCCGCCTCTGCAGCCGTGTCCGTAACGCTACACCGCTCGTCGTTCGAGCGTTCCGGCGGAACGTCCGAGCCTTCACGCTCCTCTGTACGATCGCGCGTACGAATCTCATCGAGTCGTTGCCGCAACCTCGACCAACGCATCGGCGCCTCCTAGCGTCCTGCTCGCAAGTTGCCGGGCAGCCTTGCGGGCTTTGCGCTCTGTGCGGGGGTCGAGTTCGGGAGGCGGCAGCTGCGCAGGAGGCTCGGGCAGCGAGACCGGCTGCAGATCCGGCTCGTGCGGCGCCAGTCCCAAGAGCAGGTGCAGCAAGAAGCGCGTTGCTTCTTTCGGGTACGGATACTCGAGGATCGACGGTTCCATGTACGTCTCCACGCGAGTACTCCCGGGCAACACGCACGACGGGCAACCCGCCTCGCAGGGACAATCGACGACGGCAGCCAGGGTTTCTTCGAGCACCTCGGCGTAACGCTCGTAGCCGACTTCAGAGTAGCCAATGCCGCCAGCATAGAGGTCGTAGACGTAGATCCGCTGGCCGTCGATGAACGTATCGAGATCGGCCGGATCCCACCAACTGCGGATGGTTGGCGGCATTGCTGTTGTTACCCGAGTAGTAGCCCATGGTGTCGTTGCCGCCGTCGTCGTTGTCATCCAGATCGAAG
>JBCCHQ010000064.1:0-30551 GCA_039028735.1 Planctomycetota bacterium
CAGCACCGGAGGTGCTGAACGCCGCGCGGAGCGCGGTCGCCTTGGGGTGAGCACGCAGTGCGAACTCACTCGCTCCGCCCCGCCGTCAGTTCCGCCAGACTCAGCACCGGAGGTGCTGAACGCCGCGCGGAGCGCGGTCGCCTTGGGGTGAGCACGCAGTGCGAGGGGGCTTTGCGAAAGCCCCCTAATCAAACAGCGGGGGCTTTGCGAAAGCCCCCTAAACAAACAGCCCCCTAAAGAAAGAAGTCCGGCGCCCCGTCCCCGACGATCCCCGGCTCCAGCTTCTCGATCTCTTCGGGGTGCTCGATCAACTGCTCCATCCACCAGTTCGCGTGGTTGTAGAGACAGGAGACTTCCTTGCACTCGTGCGTCGCGTTGAAGTTCGCGATCCGCTCGGCTGTGCCGGCCCGCGTCTCATCGAATTCTTCCACCGTGGCGTAGGCTTCCTTCGTCCCGACCTTGCCGTGTGGCTGGTTGCGGTACACCGGGCAGTTGTACATCCCGAGCGGACTCAACACCTGGCGGAAGAACTGCATGTGGCAGGTCTTTGGCTGCTGCGTGTAGTTTTCGAAGCTGCGGTTCTCGAGCACCTTCAGGTTGGTCGTCTCGATCACGCGGAAGTTCTCGTCGGCCAGCTTCTTGGCTTCGTTGACCGAGGAGCGGATTCGCTGCACGGTCTCGTCGAAGTTCTTGTCGTAGTCGTGCAGGTCGACGATTTCGGCATTGTTCGACTCGGCGCGCGTCAAGAAAGGCTTGTAGGCAATGTAGTCGAACTTGTACTTCTTTGCGCGCTCGGCGCCCGCGACGATCTCACCGATGTTCTCGACGATCTTTGCGTCGTTGATCAGCGCACCCTTCCAGGTGACGATGAACGAAAAGCCGATCGCGAACTTTGGGTTGATCGACTTGATCTCGGGGACCGCTGAGCAGATCTGATCCAGCGTGATCTTCTTCTTCGGCTTGTGCATCGCTTGGAAGACTTCGTCCGATGCCGAGTCGAGAGAGAGGCGCACCCAATCGTTCTCATCGAGGAGTTCTGCGACCTCCGCGATGCGGTGTAGTCCCGATCCGTTCGAAACCACCGACACCTGCAGGCCGAGCTCTTTCATGAAGCGAACAGTTTCCGAGAACTTCGGATAGACGGTCGGCTCGCCACCGCCGATCACGATGACGGACTTGAGTCCGCGATCCGCCATCAACTGAATCGAATCGATCAGCTTGTCGTGGGTGTATTTGATCCCCGTGTTGAGGATGTCCATGTCGACACAGTGGTCGCAGGCGAAGTTGCAGGCCGTCGTGATGTCGAGGTTGATCGACACCGGCGAGAACTCCGGCACCATCGTCGGATCAAGAGGCTCACCGTTGGACGGCAAGTTGCCGCGCAGACGCGCCTGCCAGCGCGCGTACTCCTGCAACCGTGGCAGAATCTCCGCTTGCTGGAGCTTGCTTGCGAAGTCGTGGATCGGCGTGAGCTCGATCTGCTTCGAACCCAACTGGTGGTCCGCTTGTGTCTCTGGTGTCTCTGATTGCGCGCTCATGCTTCTCCTTCACTGAACGCCCAGGTCGTCGTGGTCGCGCCAATGTGCAACCAGGGGCCCGGGGGAGGGCGCTCGATCCGTACCCGGCTCGATCCGCACCCTGGGGGGTAATGATCCCGATCTGAGCGGTACTTGCAAGGGCACAACAGTAGGGCCCGCGCTGTGAATCTAAGGGGCAATCGCCGCGATTGCGCAGGCGCGGAGTTCGTGCAGGTTCGTCATCGCAGCCAGGAGTGACGCCTTGTCTGGTTGAGTGCCGGAGCTTGCCTGGGCGAGGAAGCTGCCGATCAGCTGAGGGAGTGGGTCAGGGAGCGCTTCCTCGCGATTCTGAGCTTGGAAGAACTGCTGGTAACCCGGCTGTCGAATCGTGCGATCCACACGGTGGCCGTTGATCGCGTACGCAGCCGGGCGGGGCGGTGCTGGGGTTTCGGTGTAGTGGCACCGGACCGAGATCGTGCGGCCGTCCACGACGTAACCAAAGCGAAGTTCGAGGACCCCCGCGGTCGCAAAGTCCGCCTGTGGTGAGACGACGTGGCCGACTCCAGCGAGCGCTTCGAGCAGGCTCAGGCAGTGGGGGGCCGCATCCAGCACGATCCTCGGCCCTGTTTTCGTCGGCCCCATCCACATCTCGAAGCTCGTCAATGGCTTGCTGCGGACCCCGGGGTGCAGTCGATCGAAGGTCGCGAGGGTTTGCGGCCACTGTGTGACGAGCCCCAAATAGCGACCGGCCTCGACGAACTGATCGACGACTGCCTCTGTCTGCTTTGTAAACGCGCGCATGTCGTCTTCCCACCACATCGGCTTCTCACACAGGCAATGCGCCGACGCCTCAGCGACCAACCGCAGCTGCTCGCGGTGAAACTGAAACGGGGAGCAGATCGCAACGTAGTCGGGGCGCACCCGCTGCAACGCTTCGTCGAGCATCGCGAAGCCATCGCACTCAATGCCATAGCGCTCGCGCAAAGTCTCGCGAGTCTCCAGGATCGTCGTCGCGCGCGTGCCTACGATCGCAGCAACTTCGACCCCGTGTTCGTGGAACCCGCGTGCGACATACTCGCCAATGCCTTGGTTGGCGCAGCGAGCGCCCACTACGATGGCGCGGCTCATTCGGTGTCTCCCGGTGTGAGCCCGGAGGGAGGCGTTCGCGGGGCGTCTACGGGAGTGGTGTCCACAGGGGTGGGGTGCGCGGCGACCGCACCAGTGACGGCGCGTCGCAGCTTGTCGAGTTGGCGAATGTGTGACCGCGGTGGCGCGAGTTGTCGCCGCCCCAACAAGCGCTCGTAGACGGCGCTCGTGTCATCGAACGCAGCGTGTCCCGTGGCCGCCACGTCAGCGCGCAGAAGCCGCAGTGCTTTCACACACTCCTCGACAGTGCCGGTCGGAACGGGATCGCCGAAGCGCCGTGCGCTGATCTTCTCGATCAGGTCGCGGTGCAGGGCTTCCCAAGCGGCGAGCCGGGAATTCTTCGAGTTGGGGCGAAACGGCGCAGCCGTGGTTGGTTCGGCGTCGGCGTCGCGCTGAGAGCCCCATTCGATTCGGTAGGGCAGATGGGAGCAGCCACCGATGCAGATGGCGAGTGCCAAAGCGGCTACGGCCACTCCGGCGCGGTGACCGAACTTGCCGCCGTACGGGGACCGGTACTCGTTCGTTCGATTCATCACGACGACTCCGTGACGCGAACGCTGCCATCGGCCTGCCAGTCGACCCCACCATTCGCCAGCAGCTCGATGGCGCGTGGAAAGGCTCGGCACTCGGCTTCGAACACGCGGTTTGCGATCGCGTCTGCGTCATCGTCGGGCAAGACGGGGACAGTCTCTTGCAGCAGGATCGGTCCGTGATCGTAGACGTTGTCGACGAAATGCACAGTGCAGCCAGTCTGTTTGTCTCCGGCCGCGAGCACGGAACGATGGACCCGCATGCCGTAGTAACCCTTGCCGCTATGCGCAGGGATCAACGACGGGTGAATGTTCAGGACTCGTCGCTCCCAAGTCGGAGGCACAACGAGAAGGCGAAGGAAGCCGCCGAGCAACACGAAGTCGACCTGCGCTGCCTCGAGCCGTGTGAAGATGGTGGCCGAGTCGTCGGAGTTGCTACACGGCATCACGGCCGTGTCGATGCCCAGGCGCCGGGCTCGTTCGAGTCCGAAGGCGTCGTCGCGGTCGGAAATCACGACTACGATCTCGGCAGGCACCCCATGCTGCTCGAGATACGAGACCAGGTTCTCGAGGGTGCGACCCCCACCTGACAACAGAAAGCCCAGGCGCAGCGGGTTGCCCGACGCGTCATTGCCCGGTGCAGGAGAGTTTTGCGTGGAAGAGTGCTCTGTGGATTTGGTCACGGTTGCGGCGCAGTCCCTTCTTGCTGCAGCGATATGCTACCGAATCGCGTGCCAAACAAAAACGGCCTGCCCGCGCTGATCGCGCCGGCAGGCCGTGGGAGCGTCGCTAGGTGAGCGACTCTACAGGTCGTTGAGGCTCGTCAGGATCTTCCCGATCAGGCCGTACTCGAGCGCTTCTTCCGGCGACAGCCAGCAGTCGCGGTTCGTGTCGCGCTCGACCTTGTCGAACGGCTGGCCGCACTCTTCGGCGATCAGCTCGTTGGCGCGCTTGCGCAGCTTCAGGATCTCCTCGGCCGTGATCTGTAGATCACTGGCTTTGCCGCGACCGCCACCGGCCGGCTGGTGGATCATGATGCGCGTGTTCGGGAGCGAGAAACGGCGCTCCTTCGGCGTTGCGAGTAGGATGATCGTGCCGGCGCTCGCGTTGAGGCCGGTGCAGATCGCATTCACGGGACTCCGGATATAGCGCAGAACGTCGAAGATCCCAAAGCCGTCATCGGCCGACCCACCTGGGGTGTTGATGAACAGGCGGATCGGATCGTCGGACTGGGCGTCGAGCCATAGGAGCTGCGGGATGATCCGCTTCGACAGCTTCGAGGACACCTCTTCAGAGATGAAGATGGTGCGGTGCTTCTCGAGCATGTCGCGCTCGATCGGCGCCGGCTTGTCCTTCTTGTCGTCGTCCTTGTCCTTGCTGGCATTCCAGATGTCGTAGCTGCTTTGCATCTTGTTCGTCTAGTCCTTCCAAGAACTTAGAGCATTCGGGAGAGCGTCTAGCAGCTCTCCAATAGGCGACGGACCACCTTCGTTAACTTCGGCTCAGCTTCTGCAGCGACTTGAAGGATTTCCTCCACCGACACTGGCTCCAGCTCGTCCGGGAAGCAGAGGTCGGTCACAACCGACACTCCCGCCATCTTCAGCCCCTCGTGGACGCCGACGATGACCTCGGGGCAGGTCGACATGCCGACGCAGTCTGCGCCCAGCATGCCCAGCATCCGATATTCTGCCCGAGTCTCGAGGCAAGGGCCAGCCAGGGCGACATAAACCCCGGTACGAGCCCGGATTCCCTCCTCCTGGCAGATCTCTTCCATCTTGCGCAGCAAATCTGCGTCGTACGGCGCACACATGTCAGGGAAGCGATCGCCCCAGTCGTCGATGTTGGGGCCGCGCAGCGGATTGTCGCCGATCATGTTGATGTGGTCGTCGATCAGCAGCAGGTCGCCCTTTTCGAACTCTCGATTGAGGCCGCCGCTAGCGCTCGAGATTACGACCGTCTCGATCCCGAGGCGTGCCATGACTCGCACCGGAAGCGTGATTTCCGCCAGCGAGTAGCCTTCGTAGAAGTGAAAGCGACCTTCGAACGCGACGACCGGAGTGTCCCCGATTCGACCATAGTTCAGCGTGCCGGAGTGGCCCGGTGCCGTGCTTACCGGAAAGCCCGGGATCTCCTCGTACGGGATCGCGATGCTGCCTTCGATCTCGTTGACGAGGGCGCCGAGCCCGGAGCCGAGAATGACGCCAGCGCGCGGGGCTGGGCCGTCGATCTTGCCGCGGATTAAGTCGGCGGCGCCGATCACTTGTTTTTGGTAGCTCTCGATGTCGAGCATTCGATTCCCTTCTGGTGGTGCCGCGCTCGCGCCCGGCGGTAGACCCATCCTGCCTGATTGTGGCAGCGCTGCAAGGGTCACTCTTTCGGTCGGCCGTCGATCTCCTCGATGAAGGCCTCGACCTCTTGCCGCAGCGCCGGGAAACCAGCGCGTTTCAGGAAGCGCTGGGCCGAGCGTCGCGCGACTCGCGCCCCTTGTTCGTCCAGCTCGCGCTGGATCTCGGGGCGCCGCTGCTCCCACAGGCGATTGGCTGCATCCTCGAGCGCGACCATGGCATCGGCGACACGATTTGCCGCCTCCGTTGCCGCGAACGTCTTCGTATCGAACTTCAGCAGTTCGAGGCGAGCGTTGTGAAAGTCGAGCGTGTCACGGTAGGTGTCGTGGACTCGCAGAAGGCCCTGTGCCGACTCGTTCGCGTCTTCGACCCGTTCTTCTTCGGCCACGATCGCAGCAGCGAACTGATCCGCCTGCTGGGTCGCGTTACCTGCGGCTGCCGTCCCCGCATTGTCCTTGGCGAACTGGCGCAGCGACGCAACCTGCTCGGCCGTGGGTGGGGGAGCCCACTCACCCGTCAGCGTCTCCAGCGCAG
Organism: Planctomycetota bacterium; assembly: GCA_039028735.1. Lineage (GTDB taxonomy): Bacteria > Planctomycetota > UBA8108 > UBA1146 > JAJFFE01 > JBCCHQ01. The sequence continues at coordinate 6,073 of JBCCHQ010000064.1, forward strand.
CTGTGGCTTCTCGCTCGCGCGCGGCCGCGGCCTCGGCCGCGAGCCCGTCTTCGAACTTGCCGCGCGCAGACTCCAGTCGTATCTCGAGTTCCGCCGAGAGCTCCTCGTTGTCGAGTTCGCGAAGCATGTTGCGGACGGCAACGTGATCGTTGGCTGCTACGAGCTGTTCGAGTTCCCCGACGCGATTCGATAGAGCGACGAGCCGCTGCTTCTCTGCGTCGCGTGATTCGATCACCTTCTTGTAGCCGACTGTGACGGCTGCGACGACCGCGACCAGCACCAGAGCCCCGATCAGCGTCATCAGTGCCTTCTTCGCGGAGCCTTCCTTGCGCACGACCGGTGCGCCACTCTCGGGATAACGTTCGAGAAGCGGCACCAACGCCTGCAAGAGCTCGCGGGCGGATCCGATCCGCTGCTCGCGGTTCTTCGCGATCATGTGGTGCACGAGCTGTGCGACATCTTCGGGGACTTCCGGATTGCGGTCGCGCAGCGGCTCAGGCTGCTCTTTGATGTGCTTTAGGATGACTTCGCGCGGCGTGCTGCCTGAGAAAGGAGTCTTCCCGCATAGCATTTGGTACAGCGAGATGCCCAGCGAGTAGAGATCGACGCGACAGTCGATGTCTTTCCCTTGCGCCTGCTCTGGTGCGATGTAGTGGGGCGAACCACTGACCCCATCCTTCTGCGAGACGCTACCGTCTCCTTCGGTCGAGCGGGCGATCCCCAGGTCTCCGATCTTGATCGCACCACCAGCGCCAACCATCAAGTTGCCAGGTTTGATGTCGCGGTGGACGATGCCTTTGCTTTCGGCGTACTCGAGTCCCAAGGCCGCGTCACGTGTGATGCGCAGAGCCTTGGCGACGCGGACGATCCCGTCTTGATGGATAATGTCCTCGACGCTGCCGGCGGTGATGAACTCCATCGAGAAGAAGTAGATGTTGTCCTGCACGCCAACGTCGTAGACCTGCACGATGTTCGGGTGACTGAGGGCACCGGCTGCACGGGCCTCGCGAATGAACAAGTTGATGAAGCTGGTGTTCTTGACCAAATGTGACGCGAGGATCTTTAGCGCGACTTCGCGGTCGAGGGACGTTTGGATGGCGCGGTAGACGGTACCCATGCCGCCGCGCCCGACCTTCTCGATGATCCGGTAGCCGGCGATCTCGGTGTCGAGCAGTGGGCCGCTGTGCTCGTCGACGAAAGTGAGCACGGTCTCGCCGCAGGTGATGCGGTCGTTGCTCGACAGCTTCTTGACCGACGTCAGCAACGAGCCGTTGAGTTGCGTGCCGTTCGAACTGCCGAGGTCGCGGACGTAGAAACCACCGTTCTTCGATTCGATTTGGAAGTGACGGCGCGACGCCATTTCATCGCGGAGCGAGACCTGCGCCGCGGGATCGCGTCCCCCGAAGAAGGGGCCCTCCTGCGAGATCACGAAGGTCTTGCCACGTTCGTGGCCATTCTCGACGATCAATTTCGGCAAAGTGGATCCTCTACTGATACAGAATGCGACCGAGTCGTAGCAGGGTCGCGCCCTCTTGTACAGCCTCACGATAGTCGTTCGACATCCCCATCGAAAGCTCTCGGAAGCGATCCTTTGGCCGGCCACTGAGGCCCGCCTGGATCAGGTCCCGCAACTCCCGGAGGCGGCCGAACAGAGGCCGACAAGCGGCAGAAGGCAGTTGTGGCGCCATCGTCATCAGGCCCGCGATCTCGAGCGTTGGGAAAGACTCGATCCATGAGAGCACCTCATCTGCGGCTTTCTGCAGTGAGTCGCTCGCGCTGACGCCTCCCTTGCTCGCTTCTCCGGAGACGTTGACCTGGACCAGACAGCGACAGGGCGGGACGTTGAGTTTGGCGCCCTCGGCGACGATGGTTGCGGCCAGACGCCGGTTGTCGAGGGAGTGGAGAAGGCCGAATCGACCGAGTGCGCGCCCCACCTTGTTGCGCTGCAAGTGGCCGATGAAGTGCCATCGGGCAGCCGCCGTGGCAGCGCTCGGCATCGTCGTCAGGTCGCCCGTTTTCGTCGTCAGATCGGCGACACGGTTCTCTCCGAGTGGAGCGATCCCGCGCTCCAGCAAGGTAGCCGTTGCTGCAGCGTCGACGTACTTCGTGACGACGACAACTTCTGGCGTTGGCCGCTGGGCGGCGGCGGCGAGTTCGGTGATCTCGGCGAGCAACCGCGCCCGGTTATTGAGGAATCGGTCGATGTCGAGCTCGATCGCCGCCATAGCAGTGGTTGCCTCGTGCCTGGTTAGCTCAGCACTTTGAGCTGCTCTTCGCCGACAAGAGCGCGCAGCTCCTCGAGCAGGTTGTTGTTCAACTCGACGCGCAGTTTCTCGTTGCTGCGGACGATCCAGCGCTGGCCGTGACTGTTGTCGAACACGAGTGAGAACGGGATCTTCCCAGGGTTGCGGTGGATGACATCTTTGATGCGAAACAAGACGTCCTCACTAGACTCTTCGACTTTGAGCGTGATCCCCATCTTGCGTCCCAGGCGCTGAAATGCCTCCGTGATTGGGATCACTTCTTCGGCACGCACGCGCACCTCGTCATCACGCACTTCGGTGTCGCCACGAATCAGCAACACGGCTCCTTCTTCGAGCATCGGTGCGACGTCCCGGTACGACTTCGGGAAGACGATGATTTCAGTGGCGCCGGAGGTGTCTTCGACCTGCAGGAAGGCCATCATGTCGCCTTTCTGCGTCTGTCGTGTGCGTACTTTTCCAAGCAGGACACCTAGCGTGATCTTCTGCTTGTCGGAGGCCGACTTCAGCTCTTCGATCAGGTGCGTGCGAAACGGCGCAATGTCGTGTTCCATTCGGTCGAGAGGGTGACCACTCAGGTAGAAGCCCAGCGAGTCTTTCTCACCGCCCAGCAGTTCGAGTTCGGTCCAGTCCGGCACCTCGGGATAGTGTTCCATGCCGGCGCCCAGTTCGGACGGGTCGTCCCCGAACAGCGATAGCTGACCTGCGCGTGCCTCGGCCTGGGTTCTGTTGCCCTCTTCGATCGCGTCCTTCGTCGCGGCGATCATCCGGCTGCGCGAGGGACCGATGTCGTCGCAAGAGCCACAGCGAATCAACTGTTCGAAGACAGACTTGTTCGTGACCCGAAGGTCGACCCGGGCTGCTAGATCATAGAGCGAACGATACGGACCGTTCTCCTCGCGCTCCTGGACAATGGCGTCGACCGCTTTTTCGCCTACCCCTTTGACCGCCACGAGGCCGTAGTGGATGTCGCCGTCCCGCACGCTGAAGTTGCGACCGGAGTGGTTGATCGACGGGGGGTGAACGCGGATCCCCATGCGTCTTGTTTCCGCGAGGTAGCCGACGACTTTCTCGACGACGGCGATCTCGCAACTCAACACGCCGGCCATGAACGCAGCGGGGTAGTTCGCCTTCAGGTACGCGGTTTGGTACGAAATCAGGGCGTATGCCGTCGAGTGGGACTTGTTGAAACCGTACTTCGCGAAGTGCTCGATCTGTTCGAAGATCTCCTTGGCGATCTTGCGGTCGACGCCGCGCTCGCTGGCGCCGTCCATGAACTGGGTCTTGAACTGTTCCAGCAGCTCGGCCTTCTTTTTCCCCATCGCTTTGCGCAGAGAATCGGCCTCGTTCATGGTGAAGCCGGCCATGTCGTGCGCAATGCGCATCACCTGTTCCTGGTACAGGATCACGCCTTGGCTCTCATCCAAGATCGGTTCGAGTTCCGGGTGCAGGTAGGCGAGCTCTTCGCGCCCGTGCTTGCGTTCGGTGTAGATCTTGTCCATCCCGCTGCCAAGCGGACCTGGACGATACAGTGCCAAGACGGCGATCAAGTCCTCGAAGCGGTCGGGCTGCATGCGCCGTAACAGCTCGCGCATGCCGGACGATTCCAGCTGGAAGACACCCTTCGTGTCGCCGATCGACAGCAGTTCGTATGTCTTCGCGTCATCGAGTCCCAACTTCTCGATGTCGAGGTCGACCCCGTAGTCGTCGCGGATGATCTTCACCGCACGGTCGATGATCGTCAGCGTCTTCAACCCGAGGAAGTCCATTTTGAGCAGCCCCATGCTCTCGAGGTACTCCATCGTGTACTGCGTGGAGATTTCCTCCCCGGACCGATACAGCGGTACTACTTCGGTCAGCGGTTGGTCGCCGATGACGACGCCGGCTGCGTGCGTCGACGCATGACGGTTCAGTCCCTCGAGGCTCTGGGCGATCTCGAACAGCTCTTGATAGCGCGGGTCTTTCGCCCACTCTGCAAGATCGGGTTCTTGCTGCAGCGCGTCGGCAAGTTTGATCCCGATCGTATCGGGGATCTTCTTGGCGATCTGGTCGACCTCTTTCAAGGGCACGCCGAGCGCTCGACCGACATCGCGAATCACGGCTTTCGCCGCCATCGTTCCGAAGGTAATGATCTGACAGACACGATCCTTGCCGTACTTCTCGCGCACGTAGTCGATGATCTCTTCGCGGCCGTCCATGCAGAAGTCGATGTCGATATCCGGCATCGAGATCCGGTCGGAGTTCAAGAATCGTTCGAAGATCAGGTCGTACTTGATCGGGCAAAGGTCGGTGATGCCGAGACAGTAGGACACGATGCTGCCGACGGCGGAGCCGCGACCGGGCCCGACAGGGATTCCGACGTCGCGGGCGTGGCGAATGAAGTCCCACGTGATCAAGAAGTACGAAACGAAGCCCATCTTCTTGATGACGCCCATTTCGTACTCGAGCCGTTCCCGGATCGCATCGGTGACGTCTGGGTAACGCTCGGCGAAGCCTGCTTCTACGGTGTCGCGAAACAGGTCTTCATTGAACGCCGCGCGCTCGTCGGTCGAGAGCTCATCTTTCTCGGGCACGTTGCCCATGTAGAAGACCGGCAAGTGCGATTCGCCCAACTCCAAGTCGAAGTGGCACATCGCAGCGATCTCATCGGCGTTGGTGACGGCCTCTGGCCAATCCCCAAAGACCTGCGTCATCTCTTCTGCAGTACGGAAGTAGAACTGGTCGGTGTCGAAACACATCCGATCCGCGTCATCCATGGTTGTGCCTGTGTTGATGCACAAATGCACTTCCTGGGCGCGGGCGTCCTTTTGTTCGAGGTAGTGAATGTCGTTCGTCGCGACCAGCGGAATGCCGAGTTCTTTGGCCAGAGGGGGCACCTTCTCGAGGATCCTCTTCTGTTCCGCGAGCCCGTGATCTTGGATCTCGAGGAAGAAGCGACCAGGGCTGAAGATGCGCTGATAGCGTTCGGTCGCGGCGCGGGCTTTCTCGTCATCACCGTGCAACAGCGCGCGATTCACCTCGCCACTGAGACATGCCGAGAGGCCGATCAACCCTTCGGAGTGCTGTTCCAGGATCTCGTGGTCGATGCGGGGCTTGTAGTAGAAGCCATCGATGTAGGCCATGCTGGACAGTTTCAGAAGATTGCGATAGCCCGCTTCGTTCTCGGCCAACAAAACCAGGTGGAAGAAGTTCCCCCCGCGCACATCCTGACCGCGATCGTGGCGGCTGCCGGCGGTGATGTAGGCTTCCATCCCAGTGATGGGTTTGACGCCAGCCTTCTTGCACTGAGTGTGGAAGTCGACTGTCCCGAACATGTTGCCGTGGTCGGTGAGCGCGATCGCATTCATGCCGCGGTCGACCGCGGAGCGCACGAGGACTTCTGGCTTGATCACACCGTCGAGCAAGCTGTAGTGGCTATGGACGTGTAGATGCGTATATCGCGGCTTCGACAATGGGTTCCCCTCCGGATCACGCGAGCGTCAGATCTGGCAGCCCGGTCCCGCGGTGGTTGATTGCTCCCACAGCAATCACGCAGGCCAGGTGCAGCAAGTGGGTGTGACGCGTTCCCCCGTGCCCACTGTTTATAGGTTCGTTGGCTCGAGGCAGCAAGCGGATCGCAGTCTGACTCGGTCGGGACGCCCGCATCGACGCGAAACAGTTGATTGCGGTTACGCCCTCGATATCCTCAGGGCCATGGCAGAGGCAGCGGGAACGAACCGACACTGGGTCAGCGTTTATTATCGTTGCTGCCACATGTATCAGCGAGTCTACTTTCGACGGGGTGCCGTAGAGGCTTACGGGAACTGCCCACGCTGTTTCCGAGAGGTTCGGTTTCGACTGAGTCGAGACGGCGACACAGGACGCTTCTTCGCCGCCGACGATTGACGTCCGCGTCGTTGGCCTGACAATCATTCGAGATTTCTGACACTAGAGACGTCTGAACGCGCGTTACCCACAATAGAGAATACAGCTTGAGGGGCACTGTCTTGGCCGCCAACGATTCTGAGAACCCAGAAGCTGATCCCACGGTCGAGGCTGCCGCGACGGCGCCGGATGCCGCCACTGTGGCGGTCCCCGATGCCGACGCGACCGCCGGTACCGAGGCGGCCACACGCGCTCGTCCCACGCCAGTCGCGCGTCTCTATGAGGAAGAGCAGCGGATCGACGGACGCTTTCGCTGGAGTGTCGGCGGCGCCCAGCGCTCCTGTCGCGCCTGCCGTGAGTCGATTCCACCGCATACAAGCTTTTCGACGGTGCTGATGGCAGCTCTACCGGAAGACTTGCCTGGCGTGGCTGGGCCCGATCCACTCGAAGTCTTCGAACGCTGCGACTACTGCGAAGCGTGCTTCGAGGCGCTGCCCAACGAGCAGGTGTTTGCGCATTGGAAGAGCTGCTTCCCGACGCCGGAGGCCGAGCCGAAAAAGCAGGTCAATCTCGCGTCGCTGCGTTCCTATTTTGACCAGGTCGCCGAGTTGATTCACGCGCCAGCAGTCGACGAGCCTCCCGCAGCTGATCCCGAAGCAGCTGATCCGGAAAGCGACCTGGAGATCGACGCTGACCTCGAAAGCCGAGACGACAGCCGCGCCGAGGACTCCGGCGACGCTGAAGGCGACGACTCCTCGGCGCAGGCCGAAACGCCCGAGGAAACCAGCGGTGCCTTCGCCTACCTCCTCGCGCTGTTTCTCGTCCGGCGCCGCTTGTTGAAGTGGGGGGGCTTCACCGACGCGGGATTGCGCTTGATCTGTCGCCAGACCGACCGCGAGTATTGCGTTGCGATTCCCCAGGGGAGTGAGAGTGCACTCACTGCCCAGATCGGCGCGTTCGAAGAGCTGTTTCAGTAGCCAGCTCGGTTGCCCTCTCCGGCCTACGCCACTGCTGCATTCCCCGGCACGATCCCTCCACAACGCTCCACCCATTGTGTAACTGCATTTTTCCCAAGACCTTAGCGTCAACGCTGCGATCCCGGAGTCTGGGGACCGCGGGCCGGGCTCCCATTTTCTGAAGAAAATCGCAGATCGCTGTCGGCACAAGATCTTGTGCCAGTTGAGGTCGCTGAGCACCTTCCGTAGAGGTAGGAGCGTCAAAAATAAGGAGTTAGGGGTATGCGACGGCTGCGTGCGCCGCATTGACGGGGGGAGAGTGAGTCCCTATAAGGGGAGCTCGGTGGAGCGATAGGGAGCGAAGGGGAGCTAGATGGTGTGTGCGGGGTTCAAAAGACAGAGCACCCACACGCGAGTCTGGCTCAACGCCGTTCCTGTTTGCTCAATGGCTCATTCACTCCTCTCTGGTGAGGTGACGCGGCGTGGCGGTAACGGCGGCTCGATTCATGGGGAACTTTCCCCACACGCTCGACGAGAAAGGGCGGGTCATCATCCCGCGCAAGTATCGCGACGAGATCGCCACCAAGGAGTCCTCGACCGGGCTCGTCGTCACGATGTCACCCGAGAACTGCCTCTTTCTCTATACGGAGAATCATTGGGAGGAACTGAATGCGCGTCAAGAGGCTCAGAACAAAGGGTCTCAGGAATTTTGGAAATTCCAGCGTTGGTTCCACGCCAATGCCGAGTCGTTGAACCCCGACAAGCAGGGGCGCGTCTTGATTCCGGAACGTCTGCGTACGCTGGCGAAGATCGAACGAGAGATCGTGTTCGCCGGTTGCTTCGATCGCATCGAAGTGTGGCCGCGGGGGGACTGGGAAACGGCTCAGCAGGAAGCTTGGAAGGCGTATGGTGACAACGTCGGCGTCTACCTCGCAGGTGGGCCCCCCGGGGAAGGGGACCCGTCCGCATCTTGAGGTGGGCGGCCGGCTCGTAGGGTCAGTGGATAGACCGAAGGTGAGGTTTTCATGGACCGGTCTTCGTCGGTAGCAATGCGACGAACGGAGAGTTCTCCCGTTGCCCGGGTCAGTAGCCAGCTGCAGAAGCCGGTACCCGGGGAGCAGGGGAACGTTCCGGGGGAATGGCCTCTGATCTCGGATTTGCGTGCGCTGATGGGGCGCTTGCGCAGGGTCCAAGGTTTGGGTGGACGTCTCGGTGGTGTCGAGTTGAGCCCGCAGATGCGGGACGCAGCGCGCTCCCTGAAGCTGGTGGGCAACGAAATGCTCGTGCTCGCGCCCGACCGCAAAGGGGGTCTGACGTAGGTGAACGGCACGTCCATCTCCCGGTCTTACTCGAAGAGGTACTCCGTCTCCTGGACCCAGCCCCGGGTGAGCGTTTCCTGGATCTCACCTTGGGGGCAGCGGGGCACGCCCGCGCGTTCGTGGAGCGTGTCGGCGGTTCTGGGCTCGTGGTGGGTCTGGATCGGGACCGGCAGGTCCTTCAGATAGCCGGGCAAGTCCTCGAGGGGCACCCTGTCGAGTTGTTGCAAGGAGACTTCGGCGTCTACGCCCGCAGCGGCGAGAGCCTGCCGGGAGCTCCTTTCGACGGCATTCTTGCGGACCTAGGAGTGTCGTCGTTGCAGCTGGACCAGGCCGATCGCGGATTCAGCTTCAAGCGCAGCGGCCCACTCGACATGCGTATGGATCCCACGACCTCGGTGTCGGCGGCCGAATGGCTGGCTACGGTCGGCGTGCGAGAGCTCGAACGCGTTCTTTCGGAGTACGGCGAGGAAAGATTCGCACGCCGGATTGCGCAAGCGATCGACCGGCGGCGCGGGAGTGCGCCCTTCACGACGACGGGCGAGCTGGCCGAAGTCGTGCGCGCGGCGATCCCGGCGGCGGCACGGCGCAGCAGCTCGATCGACCCGGCGACGCGCACGTTTCAGGGGATTCGGATTGCGGTGAACGGTGAACTCGACGCGCTCGATGCCTTGCTGCAACGCTTTGATCGTTGGCTCGCTCCCGGGGGACGCTTTGCAGTGCTGTCGTATCACTCACTCGAAGATCGCCGCGTCAAGCAGGCGTTTCGCGAGCGCGTGAGCGAGGGCGACTACGAGGCTCTGACAAAGAAGGCAATCCGGCCTACGCCGGAAGAGATCGCTCGCAACCCGCGAGCCCGTAGCGCGCGTATGCGAGTGATCGCGCGACGAGGAGGAAGCCGGTGACTGTGGCCCGCGTTCTACTGCTCGGTGCCTTGGTGTTGACCGTAGGCATCGACTTGGTCGGTGCAGCTTGCGAGCAACGCCTTCTGCAGCGGCAGATTCGCCAGCTCGAAGGCGAACTACGCTTGGCGCAGTCAGAGTGTGCCCAGGCCCGCTCGGCATTCCACGGCAGTTTGGTGGCTCTCCGCTTCAAGGCGGACGACGCCGCGCCGCTGGAAGACGTGCAATTGGATAGCCCAACGGAGTAAGTCACCTTGTCACTCGTGCCGCCTGCTGAAGCGAATACGCCTGCCGCCGCGAACAACGGCCGCCCAGAGCTCCTGCGCCGGACTCGGAGTTTGATCTGGGTGTTGCAGGTCGTGCTGATCGTGCTCGCTGTCCGTGCCGGCAAATTGCAGCTTGCGTGCACGGCAGAGGACGCGCGACAACATTGTCGAAACACGCTGAGTCACGAAGACGTCACCGCGAGTCGCGGCTCGGTCCACACTCGAGACGGGTTGGTGTTGGCCCAAGATGTGGATTCGTGGCGCGTCGGGCTCGATCCCATTAGTTTCGAGCGTGCCGCGGTTGCGCGCGACGGTTCTGGCGGCTGGGAACGACGCGTCGAGCGTGCAATGCAAGCGGCGCTGCAGTCGTTTCCGTATGAAACGTGTGCGACGAGCCGCGATCCTCAGAAGGTACTTCGGCGCGCTCTGCAGATCCTACGCTCGCGCGACAAGATCAAGCGCGATGCGGATGGAACCGTCCTCAAGGACGGTCGCGCTCGCTACGTAGCGATCGGGGAGCTGCACGACAGCGCGCAGCGCGAGCGCTTCGAGCAGTGGCGGCGCGGTTGGCAGCGCGACACCGGACTGCGTGGTTTCAGTGTGAATCGTTTCAAGCGTCGGGAGTACCCTCTGGGCCCCCTCGGGCGGCAGCTCGTCGGCACGGTTAGCCGTGACGGCGCCGGCTTGTGGGGACTCGAGCAGGTTTGGAACTCGGTGCTCGAGGGGATCGACGGTTGCGCCGAGGTCCCCCGCGCGGCAAGTAAGCGCTTTGCGCCCACTGACACCACACGGTCCGTCTCCGACTTTCCGGGCAGCGACCTCGTCTTGACCATCGATTCGCGGGCGCAGCAAGTCCTCGAGGAGGAACTGCAGGCAGCTCATGACGAGTGGAGCGCAGAGAAGACGCTCGGCATTGTCGTTGATCCGCGCACGGGTGCCGTGCTCGCCGCGGCGTCGACGCCGCTGTACGACCTCACTGCTTTCGAGGGGCTCGACGCGGCCGCGCGCGAGAAAGAACACGCGCGGCGCCAGCAGTGCTTGACCTCCTACCAGTTCGAGCCGGGCTCGACGATCAAGTCCTTCTTCCTCGGCGACGTCTACCTGCACGGAATTGATCCAGCGCGCAAAGTGACCGATGGCAAACGCAGCAAGAAGGTCGGCGGTGTTCGCTGGGTGAACGATTCCAGCGATCATCCGTGGGCCATGACTATTGAAGAGTCCGTGATCTACTCCAGCAACATTGGGTTGGCGCAGGTGGGATTGATCCTAGGCAAGAAAAGACTGCGCAATTGCCTCGCTCGCTTTCGCTTCAAGGAGCGAACGGGCATCGGCCTCGCAGCTCTGGAGTGGCCGGGGCACTACACGTCCGCAGGCAAGTGGACGTCGTACTCGACTGTAGGCATTCCGTTTGGCTACGAGATCAGCGTGACGCTGCCGCAACTCGCGCAAGCGTACAGTGCGTTGATCAACGGCGGCCATCTGGTGCGTCCCCACGTTGTCGCGGCGGTCCGCGGGGCGCCGCCGGGGGCACTACCTGCCCGTTGCGGCCCCGAGTACGGCGGTTCGGTGTTTCCCGAGGGGAGAGGCGCGGAGATCTCTCGGCGGGTGCGTGAAGTGCTGCGCAAGGTGGCCGTCGAAGGGACCGGTAAGTCGCTGCGGGCAGAGAAGTACGGACCCGAGATCGAACTCGCTGGAAAGTCCGGAACGGCGCGTATCAGCGAAGGGGCTCGGGGCTACATCGACGCCCACCGGGGGTCGTTCGTCGGCTTCGCGCCCGCTTCGAATCCGCGCTGCTTGGTCATTGTCGTCGTCGTAAAGCCCCAAGGTGCCTACTACGGCGCCCGTGTGGCTGGGCCCGCTGTGCGCCGGGTTCTGGGAACGGTATTGGGCGCTCCGGATCAGGAGCGTGAAGAGTGGGCCGACCAGCTAGTGCGTTCGACGGCTGCGGGGGGTTATAGTGAGGGCCGAGATTGAGCCGGTCTCCGGGTCGATCTACGGCTGGGAAGCGGGCACTTGCCCGAGGGGACTTCGTAGGGGAAAGGCTGCAGTCGTTGCAGCATGTGACACTGAGTCATGACGCACTGCTAGAGCGCCTCGCTGCGCGCCATGCCGGGCCACACCCTGAGGGGGCGTTCGCCGGCGTCACCGCGGACGATCGCGCAGTCGATGCGATCCACGATCTGTTCGTCGCGATTCGCGGCGCACGCCACGACTCCCATTCATCGCTCGAAGCTCTGGCCCGGGCTGGCAAGATCCGTGGCGCGGTTGGTGAGCAACCGCGCCCCGCCGAACTCGCCGTGCCTTACTATCGCGTAGAGAACTCGCGACGCGCGCTTGCCGAGCTCGCTTGGGCATTCGCCGGTGATCCAGGGCGCCAACTGCGCCTCTTCGGAATCACCGGCACGAACGGCAAGTCATCGACCGTGCGATTGCTAGCTGCGATTCTCGAGGCCGCTGGTCGTGACGTTGGCTGGTTGGGGACCGTCACGCGTCGTACGGGAAGTGGTGAGGTTGCCAGCTCCTTGACGACGCCGGAGCCTTTGGAGCTGGCGCGTGGATTGCGCGAGCTGCTGGACGCCGGTGGTACCGACGCCGTTCTGGAAGTGTCGTCGCACGCGCTGGAGCAACAGCGCGTAGCGGGTCTCGCGTTCTCGGGGGCGATCTTCACGAACTTGTCGCGCGATCACCTCGACTACCACCGCGACGCTCAAGCCTACCTGCAAGCCAAGCTGCAGTTGTTCGAGCGCGTTGCCCCGGGCTGCCCGGCCGTGATCCCGCTGGCCGGACCGGTCAGTGCGACGGATCCGCAGCTGCGCAACTTGCAGGTTTGCACGTTCGGTGAATCGGCAGAGGCCGACGCGTATCCCGAGCAGCTGGAGCTCGATCAGCGTGGGATGCGGGGTGTGCTGCGCGTTCGCGGGCAACGTATTCCGTTGCAGACGCAGCTCCTCGGGCGCCACAACTTGGCGAACATCCTGGCTGCGGCGTTGCTCGCGAGCTCCGTCGGAGTTCCAAGCGATGCCATTGCCGCCGCGCTCAGTAGCGCGCCCGCGGTGCGCGGACGGCTCGAGCGTGTCCCGGTTCCGCGCGGTGAAGTCTTCGTCGACTACGCGCACACCCCCGACGCACTCGAAGCCGTCTTGGGCGCAGTGCGCGAGATCACGAACGGTCGTCTGATGGTCTTGTTTGGCTGCGGAGGCGATCGCGACCGGGGCAAACGGCCGCAGATGGGAGAGGTTGCCGCGCGGCTGGCTGACCGAGTCTTCGTAACTTCGGACAACCCACGCGGCGAAGAGCCGGCGACCATTGTCGCCGACGTCGTTGCTGGCATGTCGGGAGCACAGAAAACACACGTGGAAGTCGACCGGCGGCAAGCGATTGCTACCGCGCTCGACGAATTGCATGCCGATGACGTGCTTGTTGTCGCCGGCAAGGGGCATGAGACCGAACAGCTCGTCGCTGGGAAGAGACTTCCTTTCGACGATCGAAGGGTGATCGAGGAGCACGCTCAGAGTTCCTCGGATCCGACGGCAAGTGCCACACAGGGGAAAGGGCTGACGGTATGAGACCGATCTCTCTACTCGAGTTGTGTGACGTGTTGCAGTCACCTGGGGGCGAGCCTGCGCGAAGCGTTGGCGGGAACCCCAGAGTCGAAGCGACGGGTGCCAGTATCGACACGCGTACGATTGCCCCAGGCGATCTCTTCTTCGCGCTGCCCGGCTCGCAACAGCACGGAATCGATCACGCTGCGCAAGCGTTGCGCGCTGGAGCGGCGGCGATCGTCACGACGGCCGAGCTGTGTGGCCGAGTGCAAGGAGCGAGTCTGGTTGTCGATGACCCGCGAGCGGCTCTAGGACGCCTGGCTGACTTCATGCGCCAGTCGGAGTGCCCCGGTGCCGTCGCGATCACAGGCAGTGTCGGGAAGACGACGACGTGTGGTTACCTAGCCCAGATTCTCGGTGATCGCGTACAAGTGCATCGTCCCCCTGGATCGTTCAACAACGATCTGGGTGTGCCGTTGACGATTCTCAACGCGCCGGAGTCATGTGAGCTGCTGATCTGTGAGGTTGGGACGAATGCGCCTGGTGAGATCAAGACGCTCGGTAGTTGGGTTCGGCCACAGGTCGCGTGCATCACGGCTGTGGGGCCGGCTCACCTCGAAGGATTCGGATCGATTGAGCGCATTGAAGAAGAAAAGCTCTCGCTCCTCGAGACGCTGACGTCGAACGGCGTTGGCTGCGCCCCCGCATCGCTTTTGGCGAAGTACCCGGGGCTCGACCTGCGCGCGCCAGTTGTCACGTTCGGTGCCGGTGGTGAGTTGGAGGTCGTGCGACATCGGCACGCTCCGACGCTGTCTCTGCATTGGCGCCCCGAGGGAATGGTCTTGCCGGTCGCTTGGGATCCGCCTGCGCCCCATGCGATTCACAACCTCGAGGCGGTCCTCGCGATCTGTGTCGGCTTGGGGTATCCGCTGGAGGAGTTGCTCGACGGCATTGCGCGTCTGCAGCTACCGCCGCTGCGCGGAGAGGAAGAAGAGCACGCTGGCGTGCGCTTTCGCCTCGACTGCTACAACTCCAACCCCGTGTCGCTGGAGTCGGCGATCGTGCGGCTTGCGACCGAGCCCTGCGACGGCCGTAAGGTTTGCGTCTTGGGCGCGATGGACGAGCTCGGGGCCGACGAGGAAGTTTGGCACGAGCGTCTGGGACGTTTGTTGGGACGGTCGAAACTCGATCAAGTCTATCTGGTCGGACGTGGTAGCGAGTGGTACCGCCGTGGGTTGCAGGCGACCGGGAACGACGGCGTGACGATCGTCGATGACCGCACCGCGGCCCACCGTTTGGCCGAAGAATTGGCGCCGGGCGATCAGGTGCTGTTCAAGGCATCGCGTAGCGTCGCCCTCGAGCGATTCGCGCGTCGCGTGGCGCGCGTGCTCGAAGCCGATTGATCACGAACTGAGTGTTGAGTGAACGTGGATACGGCGATCGATAGAGACACTGACCCCGGCAACGTTGGGACGGGGCTACCGTCCCATGCGCTGTGGTTCCTCGGTGCGGTCGTCGCGCTGTTGGTGTTTGGCATCGTGTTGTTGTTCTCCGCCAGCTTCTATCGCGGCGCGGACATGACTGGCGACCCGACGTTCTACCTGCGGCGTCAGCTTTGGGGAACGATGCTCGGCGGCATTGCACTCCTCATCGGTGTCAGCTTCCCGCCGCGGCTGTGGTTGCGGGCTGCACCGTATCTCTTCTCCGGGGTGGCAGTGCTGCTGTTTCTCGTGTTGCTGATCGGGGTCGATCGCAATGGCGCGCGGCGTTGGTTCTCGCTGCCACTCGTGGGCAGCCTACAGCCTTCGGAGCTCGCCAAGATCACGGTGCCGCTGTTCATCGCGTGGTGCTACCAGCGCTGGGGGCTTCTGGACAAGGCCAAGCCCGTGTTTCTCGAGCGCCGAGCGATGGCAATGTTGGCCGCCGTCGGCGTCGTTGCCGCGCTCGTGATCTTGGAACCCGATTATGGCACAGGTGCCTTCTTGCTGGCTGTCGGCGGAGCGCTGTTCCTGGTGGGCGGGCTGCCACGTCGAACGATTAGCTTAGCAGCAGTCGTCGTTGCGGTAGCGGCGGTGCCGATGTTCTTGCTGCGCAAGGAAGTGATCTTGAGCCGCTTCAGTGGCATGTTCGATCCGCGTAGCGTCTACCAAGTCGATCAGTCGTTGATGGGGATTCAAGGGGGCGGTGTTACCGGGACTGGGCTTGGCTTGGGATTGCAGAAGGCGATGGTGCCCGAGGCGTTCACGGACTTCATCGTTGCCGTTCTCGGCGAGGAGTTTGGTTTCGTCGGGTTCTTGATCCTCGTCGGTCTGTTGTCGCTGCTGCTCCACACGGGCGCGCGCATTGTGTTGCGCTGCAAGGATCCAGCACTGCGCCTCGTTGCTCTCGGCTTCCTCGGCGGGATCGTGTTGCAGGCGTGCATCAATCTTGCCGTCACGACCGCAGCCGCGCCGACGAAGGGGATTCCGATGCCGCTGGTTTCGTATGGCTCGTCGGGGCTGTCGGTCACTCTGCTCGCGGTCGGCTTGCTGTTGGGGATCGCCCGCTACGAGCACCGGCGGGAGTGCGAGCGGTTGCGCGAAGCTTCGCTTGCAGATTCATCGGCGGCGGATACATCGGCGGGAAACACATCGGCGGTAAATACATCGGCGGCAGACTCACTAACCGCAGACCCATTACCCGCAGGGGCGGCGCGATGACTTGGCGTGTGCTGCTCGCGGGCTCACCGACCGGTGGACATCTCTACCCGGGAGTCGCGCTGGCAACGGCGTTGGTGGAGAGTTGTGGTTGCGAGCCACACTTTGTGACCGCCGGCACAGACCTCGATGCGCGCATCATCGGCTCGAGATTCCCGGTGCACGTTGTGCCTTTCGGCCGTCGTCAGCTGGCGGCGGCCCGGCGCAAAGCGCGGGCGCTGATCAAAGAGCTGCAGCCCGAGGCGCTGATCGGGCTCGGCGGTATGGGCAGCGTTGCTCTCGCGGCGGCCGGTCTCGGGCAACGACGCCCGCTGTTCCTGCTGGAACAGAATGCGATTGTCGGGCGCGCCAACCGCTGGCTAGCGCCGGTCGCGCGCCGCGTGTTCACGAGCTTTCCAGACACAGTGGGGAGTCGCTGGCTGCGGCGGCGTGCGGTGGCGTTGGGATGTCCCATCCGCAGCGATTTTCGCCCGAGCCCGCTCCCGGAAGATGAACGGCCTTGCCTCTTGGTTCAGGGAGGGAGTCAAGGTGCCCAACAGATCAACGACATCGTCGTCGTGGCTCTGAGTTCGCTCGCCGATCGTCGCGATCAGTTTCGCGTCGTCCATGTCACTGGACCGGGGAAGGACACCGGCATTGCCGCTGCTTATCGGGCCGCCGGCATCGAGGCTGTGGTCTGCGACTACCTCGATGACCCCGCCCAAACTCTGACGGACTCATCGTTTGTGATCGGACGCGCCGGCGGGAGTTCTGTGGCTGAGATTACTGCGGTGGGGCGCGGTGCTGCGTTCGTGCCGTACCCGCATCATGCGGATCGACAACAGTTTCGTAATGCAGAGCCGGTTGTAGCAGCCGGTGGCGCAGAGATCGTTGCAGCGACCAGTGCCGCTGTCACGGCGACCCTCGAGCGCTGCTTCTTTGCAGCCGACGCCCGGCGTCAGCATGCAGACAGTAGTCGGAGCGTGGGAATCCCGGACGCCGCAGACCGAATTGCGACGGTGGTCGCCACGCACTTGGAACGGTTGCCTGGCGACCATCCACAAGTAGGACTGGTGGCGTAATGAACAAGGCAAACGCACGCGCTGTGACTTTTGGTCCTTGGCAGGGCCTGCGCTGGGGCGGGAGTATCCTGATTTTCGTCGTGGGGTTGTTCGTGCTGCTGTCGCAGCGCGGCAGCCGTATCGAGACCCCGCCACGGGCGCGATTGAACCCGCTACGCACCGAGTCGGTGACCGGTACGTGGCGTCCGCGAGCGCGGTCGCTGCGTCCCCAACGAGGGCTCGCGCAGCGTGAGCGCCGGCCGGCTGTTCGGCCACCGGCGCCGATCGTGCGGAGTGATCGTCCGTCGAAGCCGGTGCCACCGCGCCCGTCCCCGAAACGGGTCGTCCACACGGTAAAGGACGGAGAAAGCCTCTGGGTGATTGCTCGGAAACGCCTCGGCGCTGGATGGCGTTGGCAAGAAATCGCTGCAGCCAATCCTGACGTCGACCCGGATCGCATGCGTGAAGGGACCCAGCTAACGATACCGACAACCGGTGGGGGAGGCGCGGAGTCCGACGGCCCAAGCGGACCGCAACCACAAGCAGCACCGGTTGCTGTGCGTTTTCACGTCGTCGGCGATGGCGAGACGCTGTCGGAGATCGCGGCGCGCTACTACAGCGACAACGACTGGACCCGGATCGGTCGTGCGAACGGCCTCTCCGATCCGAAGAAGCTGCGAACCGGGGCGCGACTGGTCATTCCGCCGGAGCGCAGTTAGAGTATCCGCTGGTGCCGGATCCGGCACTCGGGGATGCCGGCACTCGGGGATGAAAGACACGGGCCGCTTCTGTTGGCCCGAGAAGTCGCGAGCAGTTCTGGGGAATTGCTGATGGGGAGTTTGGGGAATGCACCTGCAATCAGGTTCGCGGATTCATCTGACGGGTATCGGCGGCTGCGCAACCAGTGGTCTCGCCCATATCCTTGCGGCCCTCGGGCACCAGGTCAGCGGCTCTGACCGGGGTGCGGCAGCGTCGTTCCCAGCGCTGCGCGAGCACGGCGTGGTTGTGCATGCCCAACACGACGCGAGCAACGTCCCGGCTGCGACCGACTTACTCGTGTATTCTCTCGCTGTTCCGCCCACGAACCCCGAGCTCGAGATCGCGCGCCAGCGCGGGATTCCGACGATTGCGTACCCGAAGTTCCTCGGGCAGCTGCTGGCCGCTCACCGCGGTGTGGCGATCGCCGGCACGCATGGCAAGACCTCGACCGCTGCGCTGTTGGCGACCCTGCTCGTCGCAGGAGGTGCTGACCCCTCGTTTCTGATTGGCGGGACGATCCCTGGCCTGGGTGGGAACTGGCGTTGCGGGAACGGTGGCGATTTCTTGGTCGAAGCGTGCGAGTACCGCCGCTCGTTCCACAACTTTCAGCCAGACATTGGCGTGATCACGAACATCGAGCGAGACCATCCGGAGATCTATCCCGATGACGAGTCGGTTGTGTTGGCGTTCGAGCAATACGTCGGCGGCTTTCAGCGCGGTGGTCTCGTGGTCGTCAACGGTGACTCGCCGAAGGCTGCAGAGTTGCCCACCCCTGCCGGTGGTCGCAAGCTGACTTATGGTTTTCGTCGCGGCTGTGACTGGCGTGCCGAGCTGTTGGCCGGTGGCGCGAGCCCTCGCTTTCGGGTGTCGTATCGCGGTGACGTTTGGGGCGAGATTGCGCTACGGATTCCGGGACGCCACAACGTCAGCAACGCGTTGGCCGCTGTCGCGGTTGCTGTTGAGCTGGGCGTTGCTGCAGGAGACGTCATTGAGAGTGCTGCTAGTTTCACAGGCGTCGATCGACGCTTTCAATGTTTCGGGGCGTTTCGTGGCGTGGACTTGGTCGAAGACTACGCTCACCACCCGACCGAGGTGAACTCGGTGATCGACACGGCTCGCGACAAGTTTCCGAAGCGGCGTCTCTGGGCGCTGTTTCAGCCGCACCAGCTCGGGCGTCTGGATGCCTTTGGTCGCGGCTTTGCCGATGCGTTGGCTGCGGCGGACCGCGTCGCCTTGGTGCCGACGTACTCCGTGCGAGAGTCGGCGGCAGACTTTCCGACCGACCTGTTGGAGCGGCTCGAGAATCGGATCGCGCGGGAGACGCCAGTGCACCGCTTTGGTTCGCTCGAGGAGAGCGTCGACGCGATGCCGGAACTCCTCGACAGCGGCGACGTCTGTCTCGTGCTGGGCGCGGGAGACGTATCGCAAGTGACGGTCGGTCTGCGTAACCGACTCGAGGGTGTTTGAGCTCGTGGACGCGCGGCCGGCTACCGACCTGGTTGGGGCAACAGGAGAAGCGATCATGACGCAGCGACCCGCGAGTGTTCTCGTCAATCAGCCACTGTCGGAACGCACTTCGTTTCGGATTGGTGGTCGCGCTCGTTGGTTCACCGAACCCGAGTCTCAGGAGCAGCTCGAGGAAGCGCTCGCATGGGCCGCAGCGGCTGGGTTGCCGCTGTTTGTCCTCGGGGGCGGCACGAACACGCTGATTCCCGACGAAGGTTTCTCGGGGCTGGTCGTGTCGATGGGCTCGTACGTTGGGATTGAGCGGCTCGATGCTGTCGACGACGACCTCCGGCACGTCAGCACGTTGCCGGGTACGCCGTTGCGGCGCGTGATTCACGAGACGATGAAATGGGGCCTCGCTGGACTCGAGCGCTTCGTTGGCATTCCGGGCACGATTGGGGGCGCGGTCTACGGCAACGCCGGAGGACGCGGCGCCGAGATCGGTGACTTCGTTAAGTCGGTCACCGTCTATGACGCGGGCCAACTGTCGACTCTAAGCGGTAGCGAGATCGAATGGCGCTATCGTTCGTCGGGGCTGGGGTCACGCATCATCCTCGAAGTGACGCTGGGGTTGCCGCAAGGGGAGCGCCGACAAGTCACTGAGGTCGCCAAGGAACTCTTCAACAAGAAGCGGGCGAGCCAACCGCTGCGGGCCGCAAGCGCGGGTTGTGTGTTTCGCAATCCTCCAGGCGAGCACGCCGGAGCGTTGATCGAGCGCGCCGGTTTGAAGGGGGAGAGTGTCGGTGGAGCCCGCGTCTCTGACCAACACGCAAACTTCATCGTCAACGATGGTGGCGCGACGGCCGACGATGTAGCGCAACTCATCGCGCGGATTCAGGAACGTGTCCGGCAGATGTTTGGCGTCGAGCTGCAACACGAAATCGTCGTACCGTCTGCGGCGGTTTCGTCGAACAGCGAGTCCCAGACAAAGTGGGTTGGAGGGAAAGATGCCACGCAGTGATGTCGAGGACCCGATCCGGCGCCGGCGCTTTCTGATGCCGACAGTGATCCTGGTGCTCCTGCTCTCGTTCGTTGGCTTTTCCATCTACCTGCAGGAGCGACACGAAGAAGGTGTGTCACGCGCCCGTGGCGATTGGGAGCTGTCGTTCGCTAGCCTACCGGGTTGGTTCCCAGAAGGCTTCGTAGGGCAACTGGCCGCGCTGCGTGATATTCCGCGGGGTGTGCCGCTGCACGGTTCGCACTGGCGAGATCAAGTGCAGGCAGCGATCGCATCCAACCCGTGGGTGGCTGAGGTCGAGTGGATTCGGCGTACCGGGGACGAGATCTCTTTCCAAGCGAAGTTCGTGCGCCCGGTCGTTGCCGTCGAGGGACGGCAGGGTTTTTATCTTTGTGACTCGCGCGGCGGAGTGATCGATCTGCAGCGGGGAGATGAACTGTCGAGTCGTTGGCGGGTGCCAACATATCGCCCTGAACGCGGACTTCTCGAGGAAGCAACGTTGGGGGAGCCGCTGGGTAGCCTCGAGTTCGACGAGCTGTTGCGACTCGTCAACGTGCTGTGGGATGCGGGGATCTACGGCCGTTGGGCGGATCAGCTCGCGCGGTTGTCCACGCGTCGTGAAGGTGGCCAAGACCGACTCTGGGTGTTGGAGGTCGAGGACGGCCCCGATCTCGATTGGGGCCGAGCCCCTGGTTCGCAGGGCGTCGTGGCGCTGTCGGATGACAAGAAGATTGCGCACCTGCACCGAACGTTGCGGTACTTGCCGGAACTCCGCGACGTCCCGCAAGTACGCCTCTGGGATGCAACAGGACCGCTGGTCGGAGTGCAGCGATGAACGAGGGCGTCAGCCCTCCCTCGACAGCGCGCGCGTCCAATCTTGCGACGCCGATCATCACGCTGCTCACCGATTTCGGCACCCAAGACTCCTACGTCGGTGCGATGAAGGGGGTGCTTGCGTCGATTGCCCCGCGGGCTTCCGTCGTCGACTTGACTCACGGCGTCGCGCCACAGGCGATCACAGAGGGCGCGTTCCAACTCGCGGCCGCCTACCGCTTTTTTCCACCGGGCACGGTACACGTCGCGGTCGTGGACCCCGGCGTCGGCAGCCGTCGCGCGATCGTCGGGGTAGCCGTGGATGGCTTCCATTTCGTCGCACCGGATAACGGCGTGTTGGGTGGAGTCTTGCGCGGACGGCAACCCGAGTTTGCGGTCCGCATCGAGAATCCAGCCTACCAGTTGGCTGATGTATCGAAGACATTCCACGGGAGGGACGTTTTGGCTCCGGTTGCCGCTCACCTTGCCAACGGAGTTTCGTTGGCCGAGCTCGGACCCGAATGCGCCGTGCGCACGGCAGCCCCATGGCCAGCTGCCACGGCTGCAGCGGATGGCTGGCAGGGAACGGTTCTGTTCAGCGACCACTATGGCAATTGCGTGACCAGCCTGCCCGCGACCGCGGCCGCCGTCGCGTCAACGGTCGTGATCGATGGGATGGACGCGCTGCCGCTGAGAGATCACTACGCGCAGGTCGAGGTCGGCCAAGCGCTGGCGTTGGTTGGGAGTTCGGGCTATCTTGAAATCGCGGTCCGGGACGGGAATGCGAACCAGCAGCTCGCGCTTGCCCCGGGTGCGACAGTTCGGTTGTTGAGCGAGTGAAGGAGTACCCCGTGGCTGATGACCCGAAGAAGTCCGACGCCTACCGCAAGCTGTTTGGTGAGGTGGCTCTGGAGCTGGGCTTCGTCACGTCGTCGCAGCTCTATGATGCTCTGACCGAACAGGTGCGGCGGAAGGCAGAGGCCAAGAGCGAGAAGCTCCTGGGGCAGATCTTGCTCGAGAACGGACACATTACCGCCGAGCAGATCCGCGAGGTGCTCGATGTCGTCGTGCCGGTCCAGGACTGACACGGGTCCCCGGTTCGAAACGGTCTTTCGCGACGGGTCTCTAGTGCCCCGGCGGGCAACTGCCCCAAGTCCAGTGCTAGGGCCGAGATCCTCGCGCGACACGTGGCGAGACCCTGCCCGGCTGAGCCCAAAACGCGGTGGAATTCACCGCTTTCCGTGAGTAGGATGCCGCGACTCTTGCTGCTGCCGCGGCATTGCCAGTCACGGCGAAGGTTCCAGGAACCCGCAGCGAGCCGTTGCAAAGCGACCCGAACGCGACCCGAAACGACCACGGCAAAGGCCGAGGTCCGCAGGCGAAGGCACTGAAGCGAAGGCCTCAAAGACCAAGGCCTCAAAGACCAAGGACTGAGAAGCGATGGCCGATCAACCGAGAGCTCCCCGACGACGTCCCGCTGGCGATGGAGATGGATCCGAGGGGCGGCGCCGACGCCCGGCGCCGAAACGCAAAGCCCCCAGTGCTGGTCCCGGGAAGGGCGGTGCTGGCGCCGGCGAAGGCGCACCGCGCCGACGCCCGCGACGTCCACAACCGGCGGGCGATGCCGACGCGCGCCCGCAGCAGCGGCGGCGTCGACCCGCGCCTGCGGCCGATGGTGGGGCGACTCCCGCGAAGAAGAAGCGACCGCGACGAGCAGCGCCTGCCGCCGAAGGCGGCGAGCGCGGCCAACGCCCCGCCGGCCGCGCACAACAGCCGAAGCAGGCTGCCGCGGGCGGCCGCCCCCGCAACGGGGGCGAACAGGCGGCGAAGCCACGGCGACGACCGCCCGCCGAAGGTGCGGCCAAGCCGCAGGCGCGCGGCCAAGCCGCGGCAGGCAAGGCCGCTGCCGGCAAGCCGGCCGCACGACGCCCGCGACCAGAGGGTGGCGCGCGACCGCGGCGGACAACCGAGCGCGCCGCTGCTGCTGGCAAGCCGCAGCGCAGCGCCCCGCCGGCCAGGCGCAGGCGCGAACAACCGCCTGCGGGTGGGGATGACAACCCGGATCAAGAAGACGAGGGCTTCCACCTGCAGGAACGCTCGAAGACGCCGTTCTACATCGGTATCGGTGCCGTCATCGTGATCGGCCTCGGACTCGGCATCGCTGTCTTGATGACCGACGAACGGGAGGTTCCACAGGGCCCACCGGTCGCGCAGGAACCAGAGCTGTCTCCGGAGGAGATTGGCCGCAAGCGTGCCAAGAAGAGTTGGGATCGCCTGAAGAAGTACTTGGCCGACAATCCTGGAGATCTCGATGATCACAAGATGCGCCTCAGCGTCTTCGTCCAGGGGAACTCCAAGTACGCTTCTGACCTGACGGACAAGGCGCAGGCGCAGCTGGACGACATCGAAGCCGAGCAGAAGCGCCAGGTGAACGATTGGTTCGACGGACTGCAGGCCGATGTCCGCCGCTACGTCGAGGCGGGCGACTTCGACACTGCTGAATCGCTTTTCGATGAACTCCCGGATGTATTCGACAAGCACCGTACGAACGCCCAGACCGAGGTCTACGTGTCGCTGCGCAATCAGGCACGCGTCGACAAGACTGCTGGGTCTTCCCTCGAGGACCTGGCGGCGAAGGCCAACCGCTACTTGAAGGATGATCGGCCGAAGATCGCTATCGCGATCATCGATCAGTTCAATACGAAGTACGAGGATGACGCACCGGACGTCTGGACGCACTTCCAGAAGAAGCGTAAGAGCATTCAGAACGGCGTCTTGGTCGCGACCCAGGGACGTGAGACTCGCAACGAGAAAGAGCGTATCGCTTGGCTCGCCGAGGAGCGTCGTAAGGAGAAGGCCGCACGCCTGCGGAAGTGGACAGAGCTGAAGGCGAGCATCAAGCCGGCAAATCAACTCGGCAAGTACAACCTCTACAACTGGATTCTGTCGACGGACATGGCTTGGCCAGTCGTATCGGGGCAGGTCGAGGCCGTCTGGCGGTTGCTCGTGCAAAACAACGAAGCCGTCCTGTCGATCGACAACACGACAGGTGGTTCGCGCTACACCGGGTTCTTCACGAATCACTGGAAGGACTACGTGGTCGAGTTCGAGATGCGCCTGACGAAAGGCACGCTGCAGCTGTCGCCACGGACGAAGTCGTCTGGAGGGCGCGGCGGTGCGCAGTCGATCGAGCCGTCGGAGTGGATCGACCTCGAGAGCAACGAATACGGTGCGGACTGGGTCAAGATCACACTGGAGGTCTTCCAGGAGGAGGTCACGCTGACGCGTGGCGACACCAAGGAGAAGAAGACGTTCAAAGGTGGAGATGGCTTCCGACTGCGCGAGACGGGTGGCATCGTGTTCCAGGCGCCCAACGACAGCGCGTGGGACATTCGCCGCGTGAAGACGCGCCTCGTGACCCACAGTCGTGAGAAGCTGTACTGATCCATTTCTGTCTCCAGCGCGGCCGCCAACGGCTGCACCGGGAACAAACAGCGGAGCGGGGCGGGGCCAGCCCACGACCCCCGCCCCGGGGTTTTTTGGAGGGGCGCGAGGACCCCGGGCGCGCGTAGCAGTCGAGGTGGGACTGACGCGGCGGGG
>JBCCHQ010000065.1:0-30515 GCA_039028735.1 Planctomycetota bacterium
CAAGAAGACGAATGTCCTTTTCATAACCCCTCGAGGGCAGCTCCCTGACTCTTCTCCGTCTCCTGTTATGTGTGCCGGTACTTCCATCCCTGTTGTTACCCAGGCCCGGTATCTTGGTGTTCAGATAGATGCTGCACTTTAATTCTCTGAACGTATTGACAGAATAACCAAGGAATGTCGTAAGGCAATTGGAGCTCTCTGGCGATGTCGTCATTGCCTGACCACTAAAGCCAAGCGAGCCTTTTACTTGAGTATGATACAGAGCAAGCTCCATCACCGCGCGCCGCGAAGTTGCCCTTGGCTACGAGCGACTGGGTGACTTGTCCTATCACCGCAAGGGGAACGGCGCTGGCAAGTCCGTCGAGGGAGACCTGCGGCTTTGCGCAGAGGCGCACGACAAAGCGTTGGAGCTCCGCCGGCAGCTGCATCGAGATGACCCAGACAACAAAGACATCTACATCAACTACGTAAACAGCTCAGAGAGAGTCGGAGAGGCGTACATCGATCTACTTCGCAAGCAGCAGCACGTCACAATCGATGAAGCCGAACGGAAGTCGCTGTTGGCGATCGCAAGAACGCGTCTCATCGAGTGTCGAGACCTCAGGCACGAGCTCGCTGCGAATGGGGATCCCGCGAATGCTGGCCTACGAGATGCGGTGGGACTCGCCGAGCAGAACTTGGGTCGGTTCTTTCAGCTCGTTGCTGAAGATCCGCGCGCGGCGATCCCGCACTACCAAGCTTTCCTGGACATTAGCGCCCGACTAGCCAATGAGCGTCCCAGCGAGACCGCGTTTCGGTCGCGTGTTTGGGCCGCGCGCGAGAAGATTGCAAAGTGCCGCACGAGTCTCGAACAATTCGCCGAAGCATACGCGCTCCTCGAAGAGGTACTGGATTTTCGCCAGCGCAGCTACGAAGCGCAGGAAGGTCGAGGTTCCGCACGTGCGCTCCAGAATGCCCACTACAGTTTCGCGCTGTTCTTTCGAGCGCGAGCGAAGGTGGCGGCGAGGGTCGCCAAGGCAGCCGCGGACTACGCAGGCGCTCGGCAACACTATCAGGCAGCGCTGGATCTGCTCGAGAAGTGGACCCCGAACGCTCGCAGTCGCGGGAACGCCAAGCATCTGCGCTCGGAAATCGGTGTCTGCGACTTTGCCGCGAGCCTGTTGCGGCTGCTGACCTCCTCGGAACAGGCTTCCGAGGAGGTCGATCAGCCGTCAGCCGATAGCGATGACTAGGGGCACGAACTAAAGAACCCGCACGTCAGGCTGTCGGGCGTAGGATCGGGACCACACATTTGGTGGGGTGCCGGAATCGGCATCGGTAGACCTCCAAAGAGGTTCTGCAAGACCCGCACGGGATCGGCGATATCGAACGCCCCGTCGTCGTTGGCATCACACGCGTCATCGCAGTTGGCCGCGGTGCCACCACCGAACAAGATCGAGAGTCCGCGGATGGCGTCGGCAATGTCGAACAGCGTGTCGTCATTGCAGTCGCCGCGCACGAACTCGATGGGTTGCACGAACAGATCGAACTCCCCAAAGCCTGTCAGGCCACCGAAGCCACCGACGCGAATCAGTAGCGTCTGACCGGCCAAGACCGGCACACGCAGTTGCGTTTCGAGGTCACAGCCGTCGCTGTCGTCGTCGCAGTCGAGATCGCTGTCAGGGACGGGGGGTGGCCCCGGAATCGTTGGGTCGTAGTCGTAGATGGCCACGTAGGTGTCGAAGTTCGTCAGGCCGCATGTCGATACGCGCATCGTGCCTTCGATCGGGCTCGTGAAGAAGAACCAGACTTCTTTCTTGGGGTCGCATTCGCAGCTCTCCGGGCCGTCGGTCTCGGCGCCCCGCGTGTCGAACGCGTTCAGGCCAACAGCAGCGGGAATCGCGTCTGCCAACAGATCATTGGTAGGCGGTGGAGTCGGGGGTGCGCACGTCACGACTACTTCGCCGACCCCGGTGAGTCCGCCGGCGCCGCCGATCCGAATCGTGTACATGGCCCCCATCATGGCCTGGAACTGGACTTGGGAGGCGTCTGTCAACAAGCCGTCGTCGTTGCAAGCGATCGGGGACACGCCGGCGGCTGGGCAGCCGCAGGCGTCGTAGACGGCCAGCTTCGTGTCGTACGGGTTGTCGAGAATCCTGACCGTGACGAAGTCGTTGCAAGTTGCTGTGTAGCAGTACCAGACGTCGTTCCGCACGTCGTCGTCGCCGAAGAAATCGCACAGTGGGTCCGGCGCGCCGTCGGTCGACGCACAGTTCGTGTCGAACAGTACCGGAATGTCGTTCATCAAAGTGATCGGTGCCGTGCAAAGGTCGTTCGCTGGGGCGACCACCGGGTCGGGTACTCGTGTGATCAACAAATGGCCATCGGAGATCAAACCTTGAGGCTGGCCGACTTGGACGATGTATTCGACACCGGGCATCAGCACCGCTGTCGTCTCTCCGGCACCCATGCAGCTCATGAAGTCGGATGCGATCAGGTTGGCAACTCCAGGCGGTGTGCCGTCGTCAATGTAGACAGCGACGAGCGTTCCTGGGCTGCTGTTGCAGAGCGAGAACGTTGTCGACTGGTCGCAGGTCGCGACGTAGCCGTACCAGAGGTCAGCACTCAGCGCTGGAAAGGCACCTTGGCCACTGAATGTTGCGTGCGTGAACTCGAAGTCGGTCTCGTCCTCGGCAATGATCGTTTTCTTGCAACTCGGGTCGTCATTGGAGGCCAACCCCGGATGACAGGTAATGTCGAGCATACCGACCCCGGTCTTCCCGGTGCAGTGGCCGATGCGGATCAGTAGTGGTTGACCAGAGCTGACGGGTAGCTTGATCGTGACGGTGGTCGGCCCCCCGCCCGAAGGAGGGCATTCGGGCTTCGCTTCGATGAGTGGTCCGTCGCACTCGCAGCCATCGTAGACGGCGAACTTGATGCCAGCGCCGCCGGAGACGGTGATTTCTGCTGTCCCGTCACAGGTCGCTTCGTAGCAGTACCAAATGTCGGCCTTGATGTCGTAGTCGCTGATGATGACAGGCGCGAACGTGTCGGGAATGTCGGACGTCGTTGCGAAGTCAGTACAAAAACAGATCACGCCGTCGGACACGGAGATGGCGTTGGGGCACTTGTCGTTGGCCGGGGGCGAACCGGCGGTCGGCTGCGCGCCGAGGAACGTCGGCAGCAAGATACAGGCAGCGATGGAAAGCCAGAGGCGACTCCGACGCTCCCAACTTTCGTGGCGGGATGCAGACATCATGACAGATCTCTCCTGGGTCAAGAATGGTGCAGGGATGTCTTTGTTTGCAGGTGTTGGTCGTAACCCAAGCTTGGATCATACCATGGCTCGAGGCGGTCCTCCAAGCGATGTGTGACGCATCTCAGCTCTGGAGGCTCCCCTGAGAAAATTCTCGAAAAGGGCTGCGTTCTCGACGGCTGGATGGCGCGTTGGTTCATGACGACCGAAAGGGCGGTCAGATCCCCAGGAGAGGGGGTAGTTAGCCGTAACAAACGCAAAAACCCAGGTGTAACGGGAGGCGTTGCAGGGATGCTTCCCGGTCGACCCCGAGGGGGGCCATGGCCCCCCTCGGACTTCATTTGCCGCAGTGTCGTGTCCGAACCCCAAACTCCGGCTGTCGATTTCGATCTAGCACCCCGAAAAAGCAGCTATGATGGGCGTCGTCTCTCAGCTGGAGAATCGACGCTTGCCAGAGCTACCAGACATAACGATCTACATCGAAGCGCTCCGCAACCGCGTGGTGGGTCAACCCATCGACGAGGTTGCTGTTCGTAGCCCGTTCTTGGTCCGTACATACGACCCTCCGATCGAGGAGATCACTGGGCGCAAGGTGCTCGAGCTGGAACGCATGGGCAAGCGCATCGTCTTCGTGCTCGAAGATGATCACTACCTCGTCTTCCACCTGATGATCGCCGGGCGCTTTCAGTGGCGTGAAGCCGTCAAGGGCATCCCTGGCAGCCGCAGCGTTCTTGCAGCGCTGACGTTCCCTACAGGGATCTTGGTGATGACAGAAGCCGGAACGAAGAAGCGTGCCTCCGTGCATCTCGTCGTCGGCAGAGAAGCGCTAGCCGAGTTGGCTCCTCCGGGCATCGAGATCGACGAGTCGACCGACGCCGAGCTGACCGCGCGTCTCCTCGCCCGCAATCACACGCTGAAGCGCGCACTGACCGATCCGCGCATCCTCAGCGGGATCGGCAACGCCTACTCCGATGAGATCCTACACCGTGCCCGTTTGTCCCCGATTTTGTGGACCAGCCGGATGACACCCGAGCAGCAGTCGCGGCTCGTGGTCGCCGTGCGCGAAGTCCTCAGTGAGTGGGTCGAGCGTCTGCGCGCCGAGACTGGGACCGGGTTTCCGGCCAAGGTGACTGCCTTTCGCAAAGAGATGGCTGTGCATGGCCGGCATGGCGAAGCATGCCCGGACTGCGGCACGACTGTACAGCGCATCCGCTACGCTTCGAACGAAACGAACTACTGCCCGCGCTGTCAAACCGAAGGCAAGATGCTCCGCGACCGAGCCCTGTCGCGGCTGCTGAAAGAGGACTGGCCGCGGACTGTCGAAGAGTGGGAAGCTACTCGTCCTTGAATCGGAGCCCGGTCAGGGTGCGTTTCGTTTCTTCGGGTGGCTTGCCCAGCTGTTCTTCGAGCTGTTTGAGCATTTCTCCCCACCGCTCGTACATCGCAAGCTTGATCAGCTTGTAGTAGCCGTCGCGCATCTCCAAGACGAGCATTCGTTCGTGGCCGCCACCGGAACCTTTGACGGTGCCTGAACCGTAGCGTTCGATTTCGGCGAGCGAGATCGACCGAGTCTTGCAGAGGAACCCAAAGCCTAGGTAACGGAGCTCGGTTTCGGTCAACTGCAGCCGGGCGTGTTGCAGTCCGCTCCAGGCGAAAGGCTGCAGCAGGACGCCGAACGCCAACCCGATCGCCGCCTCGATGGTTGTCATCTCCTTGCCTTCGGGCGCCAGCTGGATGCCGAGGATAGCCAGGCCGCAAACTGCAGAAGCCCCGACGCCGAGCACAATCAGTAAGTAGAAGCAGCAGCGCCACGTGAATCGCATCGGGTAGACCACGGTTCTTCCTCCGCTCTCGGTTCTCGCCCTCGGCCAAGTAGGCGTGCCGAGCTGCCACGACGTAGGCTCCGCACCGCTACTGAATGTGGGGCGCGTCCAGCAATTGTGGTTCCGCAGAAGCGCTGACCGCCGCCTGGAAACCGCTGTCGGTCGCTGCGTAGCCAACTTTGCCGTCGACCCGCAGCGCGACGAAGGCAACGTATGGTGGCCGCTCCGGGGCGTTGCGTTGAATCACGCGGCGGAGCGTACGTTCCGCTGCTTCCTGGGGTTCCATGCCTTGGCGCATGTACTCGACGACTTGATAGGAACCACAGACCTTCAGCACTTCTTCGCCGAGCCCTGTCGCGGACGCACCTCCGACAGCGCTATCGCAATACAGGCCCGCGCCGACAATCGGGGAGTCACCGACCCGCCCGGGGAGCTTCCACGCCGCTCCGCTGGTTGTACACGCCGCAGCAACGGTGCCTTTGGCGTCGAGTACCACCATGCCGATCGTGTCGTGGTTGTGCTGATTGATCGCTGGTTCGGTGCTGCTGCTGGCGTCCTTGCCCCAACGCTTCTCCCACGCCTTGCGTGCCTTGTCGGTCAACAGGTTCTCTTCCGGGAAGCCGTGATCGACGGCGAAGCGGCGCGCGCCATCGCCTACCAGCAAGACGTGCGGCGACTCTTCCATCACTTTGCGCGCGACTGCGACGGGATGCTTGATCTTCTCCACCCCTGCGACCGACCCTGCATCGAGACGGTCGCCATTCATGACGGCCGCGTCGACCTGCACGATACCGTCGCGATTCGGATAGCCACCGTAGCCAACGCTGGTCACCTTTTCGTCGGCTTCTGTGACCATTACTCCGGCGACCGCAGCGTCCATCGCGGTCCCGCCTGCATCCAACACGCGCCAAGCTTCGCGGTTGGCCGCCTCGCCGTGCCGCCACGTCGAGATGACCAGTGGCGTCTCTTGCTTCTTCAAAGCTCTCTCCTCGCCGGAGCGACGGGTTCCTGCGCAACCGAGAAACAACCCGGCGCCGCTGAAGATTCCCAGTCGCAAGAAGTTTCTTCGTCGCATCTGCGGTGTCCGTTCGTGCAATCCTGCGCGCGTAGTGTGAGTGTCTCTACGAGCTGTTCTCTTTGACGAAGGCGGCGACCCGATCGAGCCAAACATCACTCCCAGCGAGTGGCTCTTTGCGACTCGTGGCCAACGAGTGATCGCCTCCATCCACAGTGTGTAAACGCGCGCGATCGCCGATCTCTGCCAGCACCGGCTGCAGCAGGTCGAGGCGACACAAGTTGTCCTTCGTCCCCGACACGAAGAGTTGCGGTACTGGTACGCGTGGCAAGTGTGCGCTGCGCAGCTTGTCGTGCTTGCCGGGTGGATGCAGCGGGTAGCCGAGATAGACAGCAGCGCTGGCGGCGATGGGGTCTGCTGTGGGTGGGTCGGCGAGCAGCATCGATGCCATTCGTCCGCCCATGGATTTGCCAGCCAACGTGATCGGCCCGACGCCGGGCCAGCTCGCCACCAAGTCCAACATCTGTTGCCACGTTTCCAGCAGCACCTTCTGTGCGTTCGGCGGCCGCCGCCGGCCAGTGCGGACTACGTTCTCCATGTACGGAAAGTGAAAGCGCACGACGACCAGGCCGCGTTTCACGAGGCCGGCCGCAGTCGCCTCCATGAAGGGGTGGGTGTAAGGCGCGCCGGCGCCGTGAGCCAAAATGATCGTTGGCGCGGCTTTCTGGGCTCCGTCGCAGACCCAGGTGACGGGCTGGCCGCCGATCTCGAACTCGCCTTTGCTGTCCCATGCCATCGTTTGAGTGCGCGTCCCTTGGTCGTGGATCACCGAGTGGTTCGTACCGGGCAGCCTTGTCACGGGGGTCGCCTTGTTACCGGAAGTTAGCCGGCTCAAAAACAGACCGGATTCAAGACGGCAGTCTAATCCCACTCCGGGGCGGAGGTCGATAGATGACAGAAGAGATGTCGTTCGCTTCGACTCCCCATGCCGCCGAAGGACGCTATGAACGCCCAGACGATGCACCAGCAGATTCAGCATGCCCGCGACTATTTCGGTGCCGACTACTACGGCCGGCCGAGGTTCGCGAAGTTCCTGCCATACTTCCAACAGCCAGGCACGATCCTCGACTATGGCTGTAACGAGGGCGTGTTCTTGCATCTCCTGCGAGAACATGGCCGCGACGGCTTGGGCATCGATTACGATTTGAAGAACATCGAGCGCTGTCGTCAGTTTGGTCTTGCGGCGGATCACGCCGATATCTTCGCGTTCACTGCAGATCCTGCGAACCACAACCAATACGCCGGCATCATGATGGCGGACTTCGTCGAGCATTTCGATCCGTACCCGCTGCAGCAGCTGCTCGAGCAGTCGGTCCATCTCCTGAAGCCAGGCGGCACGATGGTGATCGTGACGCCGAACTCGCGGTCGATACACATGGCAACGGGTGGCTTCTACGAGTTCACGATCGAGCACCACAATCCGTACTCGGTATTCGGGCTACGGCAGTATCTCGAGAAGCATGGTATGGAGTGGGTCGCGTCCGACGTCGACGACGATACGCGTACGCCAGTGTTCACGCCGCACCCCACGCGATTCGCGCGCAACATTGGAATCTGGATCTTGGGTCGGATCTTGTGCGGCAAGGGATGCATGCATGAAACGACGTATTTGATCATGCGTAAGGGGGACGGCGCTGATTCGGGCCGGTTCGCCCGATCCCCGCAGCGCTAGCGAGCGGCGTAGGTCTGCTGAAAAACCTACCAAGCGAGGAAGCTGCTAGGCAGTGGCTGCTGGCTCAGCGTCGGGGCTGTGGACTGCTTCACCGGCGGCGGCCGCGTCCTGTTGCACTCGAGCTACCGCGTCGTTGACGAGCTTCGGCAGCGCGACGAACTCATCCCCTTTGCGGAAGTAGAGCTCGCCGGGGTCTTCACCAGCTGCGAGTCGTTCCATATGGCGCTCGAGCTTCCAGATCGGACCCGCGAGGCGAAACGTCGTGCGAATGCCGATCAAGAACGTGATCGGGATCAACACGATGATCGACCAGAGCAGGTGTTCGCGGCCGATACCGAGAAGTTCCGGGCTGACCGCTGGCGTAGCCGCGTCCGCGGCCTGCGCGGTTTGTGCGGCGCTGGCGAGAGCCATCTGTAGCAGCACGAACTGAAACGTGATGCACAGCACGGATACGCACAGGAACGTGAGGCAGAGCCGCATCTGCAAACCGGGCTGAATCAGGATTTGGCGTCTTTTCGGGCGCGACATCGCGACTCCTGTAGTAGCTGAAGTGGATCGTAGAAGTGATGGGCTCATTCAAAGAGTACGACGTGCTGCGAGTCTCGGCACCCGAGCGCACTCTAAGTGTTTATCTTGTTGCTGGTTGTGGCTGCGGCGCGGGGGGCTACGACGCCGCGAACGCGACGTAGTACCAGGTCCATCCGGTAATCGTCGTCATCACGAAGAAGAGCGCAGCGATCCAACCAAGGCGAGAGTGCGTCGCGCTGTGGGCACCAGGCGTCGGTGGCTTCGGGAAGTTGCGAAGCGCACGGAAGATCACGAGCCCCCACAGGATCGGCGTCAGGATCGCAAACACCAGATGAATGTAGAGGAGTGGGTAGAGGTGGCTGTCGTAGTACGGGGAAGGGCGAGCGCGCTCCACCCAACCGTTGATGCGCACGTCAACCTCGAAGATCGTGACGGCTGCGAGCAGCACCAACGCAAGGCCGATTTGTAGCTTCTTGTGCAGCTCGTAGCGTTGGTGGCGGCGCACTTGGTAGAGGCTGTAGAACAACACGACTACGGCCGGCACGAGTGCCACGACGACCAAGTCCATGGCAAGCGATGCACGTGTTCCCAGAAACCCGTCGTAACCAGGAAACATACGATCCTCGCCTAACTCACTGGAGTCTTCCGCAATCGGTCCAGATATCGCTTCCGGCGAGAGGCGTCAAGAGCTACGACGCACGAACTCGGATTTGAGCCCGATAAACACCGGCCTTCACGGAGGAGTGAGTGAGTTCGTGGTGCCGTTGGCGGCACCATGTTGCGACGTCGAGGCTGGCGTTGGAGTCACTGGTGACAACTGCGAGTTCTTGCCCGTCTTGCATGTCAGCCGTGGCATTGTCGAGGGTGGGCGTGATCTCCTCGAGCGGGTGCCCCGTCAGATCGACCGTCAAGTAGCAGCTGGGCGTGGGCGCCATCCTAGGGCTCCTGGCTCTGTTCGGTGCCGGCCGTCCCGGCGTCCTGCTGCTGCTTGCGGCGCGTAAATGGCGCCAACAGACTGGCGATCCAGCGTCGACAGAAGATCCCGGCACTGAAGATCATCGCGATTGCGGTCTGCAAGATGATGGACCCCGACCCGGGGTCGAGGTAGGCCAGGGAGAGCAGCTCGTTCATCGTCGTCGTCCTTCGCGCTTCTTCAGATCGGAATGCTGGCCACCCAGTCGCGAAGCACCGGCCAACGCTCGTAAACGGGCGTCAGGTAGCCGTCGAGCGACTTGAGATACCCCAGGAAGTACCACCCAATCGCGACCGCCATGACCGGGACCCAGGCCCAGCGCAGGCGGTTGCGGGGCCTCTCGGACGTGGCTGAGGATTGGGGGAGGGGTTGCGTCGTGGCGTTCATTCTGCGGCCTTTCCCTGCTCTCATCTGGGTTCTTCGGCGCTTTGGCTGCGCGCCTTTGGACAAATCCAGACGTCGTGGCCACATCGGACGATTCGCACACCCCCGGTCGTCCCTGCTCGCGTTCAAGCCCACCCTCGGAGCAGTCGAAGATGACGATAGGTCGTTGTTCCTATTGTCGTTTCGCCATCTGCGGATGGCCCTTGAGAGGAGCGCGCGTGCTTCGCGTCTGTACCCGTTGTGTTTCTGACACGACGATCCCCGGGATCCGTTTCGACGATCGAGGCGTCTGCAACTACTGCGACGTTCACGACGAGATGGAGCAGCGTTATCCCCAAGGTAAGGCTGGCGAGCTGATCCTCGAGCAGAAGGTCGAGGCGATGAAGCGTCGTGGCCGTGGGCGCGATTACGACATCATTGTTGGGGTCAGTGGCGGACGCGACAGCAGCTATGCCCTAGACCGCGTCGTGAAGTTGGGACTGCGACCGCTGGCGGTGCATTTCGACAACGGTTGGAACTCAGAGATCGCGGTCAGCAACATCAAGACCCTGACCGAGAAGCTCAACGTCGATCTCCATACGCACGTCGCTGATTGGGAGGAGTTCAAAGAGCTGCAGCTCTCCTTCTTGCGTGCGTCGACATCCGATGCAGAGATCCCGACCGACGTGGCAATTCACGCGACGCTGCACAAGGTCGCGGCACAAGAGAAGATCCGTTCCCTGGTCTTCGCGCATTCGTTTCGCACCGAGGGCGTGATGCCGATCGGCTGGACCTACATGGACGGCCGCTACATCAAGCACGTACAGCGCCGTTTCGGGAAACGCCGCCTGAAGACGGTCCCGAACTTCTACATGAAGGATCTCTTCTACCACACGTTCTTCCAACGCATCGAAGCGCTGCCGATCCTGAACTACCTGCCGTACAACCAGAAGAAGATCGACAAGTACCTGACGGAGGAGTTGGGCTGGCGCTACTCGGGAGGACACCATCACGAGTCGTACTACACGCACTTCTTCCAGTCGTACTACTTGCCGAAGAAGTTCGGCATCGACAAGCGCAAGATCGAGTTTTCGGCGCTCGTACGGTCAGGGCAGGTCGAGCGCGACTACGCGCTGGCTGAACTAGAAGCGTGCGAATATCCGTACGAAGAAGAGCTGGTCGAGTACGTGATCCAGAAACTCGGCCTTTCGCAGGGCGAGTTCGAAGAGATCATGCAAGCGAAGCCGAAGAGCTTCCGCGACTATCCTACGTACTATCCGTGGCTTCGCCTCTTTCACTGGCCGATCAAACTTGCAGCCCAGGGCAACCTGATCCCGCGGCTGCTCTACCTGAAGTTCTTTGGCTAATGCTCGTCATTGTAGACTACGGAATGGGGAACCTGCGTTCGGTGCTGTCGAAGCTGCAGCGCCTGAAAGTCGAAGCCATCGTGTCGGCCGATCCAACCGACGTTGCCGTCGCTTCGCACTTGGTGTTGCCAGGAGTGGGTGCCTTTGACGCCGGCATGCGCAACTTGGCCGAGCGCGGCTTGGATGAGGTACTGCAGCAGCGGGTGACCGAAGCAGGGGTGCCGATCCTCGGCATTTGCCTGGGGTTTCAGCTGCTGACAAACCACAGCGAAGAAGGTGACGTCGCGGGACTCGGCTGGATCGACGCGGCGACGAAACGCTTCGATCCCGATCTCGGGATTCGCGTGCCGCACTCTGGCTGGAACGATGTGCGTTTCACCGCTGCCGGTGCTGGTGAGTCTTCGCCGATGTGGGACGGCATTCCTGATGCCGAGCGGTTCTACTTCACGCATTCGTTCTACGTTGAGTGTGCCGATGCGTCCGACGTTACAGCGACGACGCACTACGGAGTCGACTTTGTGTCCGGGGTTCAGCGCAACAACGTCTATGGCACGCAGTTCCATCCCGAGAAGAGCCATCGCCAGGGCGTGCAGCTACTACAGAATTTCACCCAGTGCGCCGCTCAACCGGTGATCTAGGAGACTCTCGATGCTCGACGTGCGCGTCTTTCCGTGCCTACTGCTGCAGGGGCCAGGTCTCGTCAAGACCGTGAAGTTCAAGAAGCCGCAGTACATCGGGGACCCGATGAACGCGGCGCGCATCTTCAGCGCCCGGGAAGCTGACGAAGCGCTTCTGTTGGACATATCCGCTGGCGCCGAAGGGCGTGGCCCCGATGAAGATCTCGTGTCTCGCATCAGCGACGAGTGCTTCATGCCACTGACTGTGGGTGGCGGCATTCGCACCGTGGGGATGGCGCGAGCGCTGTTCAACGCGGGCGCAGAGAAGATCGCGATCAACAGCGCGGCGATCACGAACCCCGAACTGATCGGGGCGATTGCGGCCGAGTTTGGTAGTCAGAGCGTCGTGGTATCGATCGATGCGAAGCGCAAGTGGGGGGGCTACGAAGTCTACACTCACGGCGGACGCAAGCGCACGAAGCGTAGCGTTGTCGCGCATGCGCAAGCGATGGCGAAGGCCGGAGCCGGCGAGATCCTGATCAACGCCATCGATCGCGATGGCATGATGCAGGGCTACGACGTCGAGCTGACGCGACAGGTTGCCGATGCTGTCGACCTGCCGGTGATTGCATGTGGGGGTGCTGGCAGCCTCGACCATATGCGGCAGGTGGTCGAGCAAGGTCATGCGTCTGCGGTCACGGCCGGCAGCTTTTTCGTGTTCCATGGGCGTCGTCGCGCGGTCCTGATCAGTTTTCCAGACCGTGCTGATCTCGAAGCCCAAGTCTTGGACGCAACCCCCGCGTAGCCGCGGCCGACACCTCGGCAAACCAGCAGTCGTGCCAGGGATCTGCTAGCATTCCTGTGAGCAAGATCCGCGACCACTGCTATCTCAGGAGGATTGCCCGAGGATGCCGCAACGCACGTTCCTGTTTCTGGTTCTCGCAAGCGCGACGTGCTTCGGCTGTGGTCCACCGCGGTCAGGTGAGAAGAATCTGACAGCTCAGTACGATGCGCGGATGTTCTGCAGTGCATCGCAGCGATTCCAAGAGCTCTATGACCGATGGCCGACATCGCTGGCTGAACTTGTGTCGCCGCCACCGATCGACGGTGCACCCGGGCAGCGACTACTGAAGAAGGTTCGCAACGATCCGTGGGGGCGTCCCTACCTGCAGCAGGTCGGCTCGCAGGGAGAGCCCGTCTTCGTTTGTCTTGGAGCCGATGGCGAGCCGGGCGGCCTAGGTGCGTACGAGGATGTTGCGTGGTCAGCGCTCACCGGCGATCTCAACGAGCGGTGAGCGGCGGCTACTGGTTGCGTTCGTACAGCCGTGCGCCCTCGTGCTGATCGACGAGGTGCCAACGTTGCGCGGCAGCGCCGTCTTCGACGACCCATTCACGTTTGACACCCCAGTCCCAACGCTCGCCGGCGCTGTCGTTGACGAGAACGTGTGTAACACCCCATGTATCCAGCGCCGAATTGAGATGCTGCGGTGTGGCAACGCCAGCCCAGTGCGCCTGGTAGGCACGTACTAGCTGGTCGCGAGGGATCGTAAGCAGGTTGACGCGTTCGCCGACGTAGAAGAGCCGATCGTCTGCGTCGAACGACTCGTTGATCTTGGCGACGAGTGGCGCGGCCGGGTCGCGCTGCTGCCAGTATGCGAGTTCGGTCTGACTCCCCAGAAGGACGGGTAGCTTCTGGCTGGCTCGTAGGCCCATCAGCGCGACGGTTGGCAGTGAGACAACAAGGAACAACGCCCAAGCCAGCCGAGCTCGTCCCCGATGGTCGCCCACCCAACGGTGCCAGCCAACGGCCGCTAGGAAGTATGCCCACGGGGCGACACAGAAGAAGTATCGCGGCGGCGAATGCGACTCCAGGCTGGGAACCGCTAGCAGAAACAGCGCAAACGACGCCAACGATCCGATCCACGCGGCGGTCCACCAGCGTGGTCGCTCCCCCCAGAACGAGAACAGCCACCAACAGAGGAGCAGCGGCGACAGCGCGACAGCCCACGGATAACCCAGGGCCAAGCGCTTCAGGCCCGCGAACGGAAGGGACCAGTCGACGTTGTGGGGTTCGCCATAGAAGTCGGAGTGTTGGATCGACTGACCTTGCTCGAACAGCCGATGTTGCGCCATGACCGCAGCATCCTCGCCACCGATGTCGAGTGCGGCCGGGCTACCGTATGCCACGGCGTTCTTGACGAACCACGGACTCGCGACGGCGATGCAGCAACAGCCGAGTGCGAC
The DNA here is from genome assembly GCA_039028735.1 of Planctomycetota bacterium. Classification (GTDB taxonomy): domain Bacteria; phylum Planctomycetota; class UBA8108; order UBA1146; family JAJFFE01; genus JBCCHQ01. Next base: position 13,898 of record JBCCHQ010000065.1, read on the forward strand.
GGCAGCGAGTACCGGACGCAGTTGTCGGCGGCGCACTCCATCGGCAACCCAGACAGCCGCCAGCGACACAGAGACGATGACTCCGAGGTGCTTGATCGCTGCCGCTAGTCCTAGAGCAAAGGCGCCGACGACACTCCAGCGGCGCTCGGATGAACGCAGCGTGCAGAGGGCAAGGCCGGCCGCCGAGGTCGCGAACACCTGGATGTCGACCATCGCGGTTCCCCACTGCCCGATCCAGATCGGCGTCGTCAAGACGAGGGCGAGGGCGACGTTGGCGACTCGCGGGCCGTAGCTGCGGGCAAGACGACGAGCGGCGATCGCGAGGCCGAGCCCGGTCAGCGCTAGCTGTAGAAAGCGTCCAGCGACGCTGCTGTCGACGCCACCCAATAGGTAGCCCCAGCCGAGCAGTGTGTGGCCCGTGAACATGTTGAACAGGAACGGGTGGTCGACGTTGAGGGGGAGCGATCCGTACAGCGCAGCCTCTCGCGGAATGACGAGATGGAACGTGCCGCTGTCCCAAGTCGTATCGGGCGCTAGCAAGATCGGCAGCGCCAGCAGCAAGCTGCCGCCCCAGAGATAGCGGCCAGTCCATGATGCGGGTACTGCCGAGCGGAAGGAGCGCCATGCGGAGAAGCCGTCGCGAGGTAGAAACAGCGAACAAGCGGCCACGCCGATGGCCAATAGTGTCCATGCCACGAGCGGCTCGAAGCCGCCGGTCATCCAGAGAACGCTGCCGAGGAGGGCGGCCGCCCCCAAGCCCACGAATGGGAAGAGCAACAGCCGTTCGTCGTTGCGACTCGGGTGCTTCCCGAAGGCCGTACAGATTAGCCAGCCCCAGCCGCAGCAGGCGGCGAGCGCGAGCATTCCGATGACGAGGCCGGGCATGGTGATCTCCTCCTCTGTGCGCATGGACGCCGATTCGCTCCGGGACCCTTGATTGCGACAAGGATCCGTAGTCCAGGATCGGCTCTGTTTGGGGTGACCTGCAGGAAAATGCCGCTCTGCCCCAATATTCCTGCAGCCACCCCCCGTAGCGCCCGATCATCCGAGAAGAAGAACGGATCCCGGAGGAAGAACCGCACATGTACCGTGACAAGAAAATCGGCCTCGTCATCCCGGCGCACAACGAAGAACGGCTGATTCGACCCACCTTGCTGAACGTTCCGGAGCTGATCGACGCGGTCTACGTAGTGGACGACGTGTCGAGCGACAGCACATGTGATGTCGTCAACGAGTTGGCCGCCGACGATCCCCGAATTCACCTCCTGAAACACGAGGTGAACCAGGGACCCGGTCAGGGCATTATCACGGGCTATCAGCAGGCATCGGCGGATGATTGCGAAGTTGTCGTCGTCGTCGGCGGCGACTACCAGATGCCTCTGGAATGTGTGACCGACTTCTTGGACCCGATCATCAACGGCGAAGTCGACTACACGAAGGGGAACCGCTTCATCAGCGGCCGAGGTGCCTTTGACCGCATGCCGAAGATCCGGCTGATCGGCAACATGCTGATCAGCGCACTGACAAAGATTTCGAGCGGCTACTTCAAGGTCGTCGACGTCGTGGATGGCTACACGGCGATCAGCAAGCGAGCGATCGACGCGATCCGTTGGGACCAGGCGTGGAAGGGGTACGGCTACCCAATGGACTTCCTCGTGCAGCTCAACATGCGCGGCTTCAAGGTGCGAGACGTCGCCCGCGACGCGATCTACCTCGAAGGGGAGCGCCAGAGTCAGATCAAAGGGATCCGCTATGCGTTGAAAGTCTCGCCGATGCTCGTTCGTGGCTTCTTCTGGCGCATCGTGAATCGCTACCTGTTCCGCAGCTTCCATCCGCTCGCCATCTTCTACCTGCTGGGCCTCGCGCTGCTGCCGTTTGGCGTCCTCTATGGGGCTGTGCTGCTCTACAAGGAGCAGTTCCTGCAGATGGACGTCACCAGCGGCCAGTCGGTCATGTGCGCGCTGTTCGTGATCACCGGGCTGCAATTCCTGCTGTTTGCGATGCTCTTCGACATGCAGGAGAGCAGCTGACGGAGCTGCAGGCGGCAGCTCGGTTTAGCTCTAGAGGCGCCAAACTCGAAGTAGATCCATCCCCGCGTTCAAGGGGACGTCTCCACCGGTCGATATCGAGGATGAGATCCACTGCGTCTGCGGTCGATCTTTGAGTTGCCCGACGGTTTGCGCGTGCGGGCACGGACCGGTGCATGAAAAGAGCGTCCATTGAGTAGTCGAGCGATCTGGAGACCCGAGCCGCCCATACGCTTTGGTCTGATCGGCGCGAGCGCCATCGCCAAGAAGCACGTCGCTGCGTTGAACCGGATGCCGGATGCGACGGTAGCGGCTGTTGCTGACCTCGACCTCGATCGCGCCGTGCCGCTGGCCGAGACGTTCGGCGCCCGGCCGTACCGCGACTACAAAGAGATGCTCGCAAACGAGGAACTGGACGTTGTGTCGGTCCTCACGCCGTCCGGGTCACACGCTCGGATCGCGATCGACGTTGCGCGAAGCGGGCGTCACGTGGTTGTCGAGAAGCCGATGTCTTTGCAGCTCGAGGAGGCGGATCTACAGATTCGTGCCTGCGCCGAGAACAAAGTACGCATGTTCGTCGTCTTGCAGAACCGCTTCAGTCAGCCGGTCATGCAAGTGCGACAGGCCCTCGACGCGGGACGCTTCGGGAAGCTTGTCTCTGGAAGTGTGCGGCTGCGCTGGTGTCGCGATCAAGCCTACTACGATGCGAGTCCGTGGCGTGGTACTTGGGCGCGCGACGGCGGTGTGTTCTGTAACCAGGCGTGTCACCACCTCGATTTAATGCTTTGGATGTTGGGTGACGTCGAGAGCGTCTGCGCGATGAAGGCTACGCGCCTCGTCGATATCGAGGCTGAAGACACCGGTGTGGCGATCTTGCGCTTCACCAATGGTGCGTTGGGTGTGATCGAAGCGACGACTGCATGGAGACCGAAGGATCTGGAAGGTTCTTTCTCGTTGGCTGGAGAGTGCGGCAGCGTCGAGATCGGGGGCTTCGTCGTCGATCAGCTCAAGCATTGGCAGTTCGCCGAAGAGGCACCACAGGACGCAGACGTGTTCGAAAGGTATGGGTCGAACCCCGACGTTTTCGCCTGGCAGCACGAGCAGTACCTGCGTGACGTTACGCATGCTTTGACTACGGGCGAGCCCGCGCTAGTGGAAGTGACCGAAGGCAGGCGTACGGTCGAGTTGATCAACGCGATCTACGAATCGGCCGAGACGGGTCGTGAAGTGAATCTGCGGTTTCGACCGAACCACTCGCGCCTCGGAAAGACGGTGAGCGCTGTTGTCTGATTGCGTCGTCGTCCATCCCGGTGTCGAGTTTCTCGGTGAGCATCTACTCGAAGAGTTCGTGATCGTCGGCAAGCCGTATGCGGCGGAAGTGACGGCGACGACGATCGGCGATGATGCACAGCTACGATCACACAGTGTGATCTACGCCGGGACGTGCATCGGACGTGGTTTTCGCACCGGGCACGGTATCGTTGTCCGCGAAGCGACCGTGATTGGTGACGGTGTCAGCATTGGCACGGGCAGCGTGGTCGAACACCACGTGCGCATTGGCGATGGTGTGCGCCTGCACTCCAACGTCTTTGTTCCAGAGTACAGCGAACTGCGCGATGGCTGCTGGCTCGGGCCCAATGTCGTCGTGACCAACGCGAAGTACCCGCAATCACCGCGGGTCAAGGAAGAGCTACGAGGTGCGACGATCTGCGAGGGTGCAATCGTCGGCGCCAACGCAACGCTGTTGCCGGGCGTGACGCTTGGCGAAGGTTGCGTCGTCGGTGCAGGTGCTGTGGTCGTCGAGGACGTGCCGCCTGGAGCGGTCGTTGTCGGCAATCCGGCCCACAGGATCAAGACGAAAGACAGCCTCCCGTACGCGTGACGGGTGGTTCGCTAGAGGAGCAGAGATGATTCCATTGGTCGACTTGAAGGCGCAGTACCAGCTGATCGGCGACGAGATCGACGCGGCGATTCGTGGTTGTGTCGAGCGCATGGACTTCATCCAGGGCAAGGCGGTACGCGAGTTCGAGCAGAACTTTGCAGGGTTCGTTGGAGCCGAGCATGCGATCGGATGCAGTTCGGGCACGACAGCGATCTATCTGGCGCTCGCCGCCCTCGACTTGGGGCCCGGCGACGAAGTGATCCTGCCGTCGCATACGTTCTTCGCCAGCGTCGAGCCGATCTTGCAGCGTGGCGCAGTGCCGGTCTTTGCTGACATCGATCCGCACACGATGCTCATCGATATCGATTCTGTAGACCGCTGCATCACGGAGCGGACGAAGGCGATCCTTCCCGTACATCTCTATGGGCAGATGGCTGACATGGAGGCGATCCTGGAATTGGCGCACGGCGGCGACAAGAACATCGCTGTCATCGAGGACGCAGCGCAAGCGCACGGGGCGACGCAGGGCAATCTGCGGGCCGGGAGTGCTGGCGACCTGGCGTGTTTTAGCTTCTATCCGGGGAAGAACCTCGGTGCGTTCGGTGATGCAGGGGCTGTGACGACGCGCAATGCAGACTTGGCGGAGCGGTTACGAAAGCTCAGCGACCATGGACGCAAGACCAAGTACGTGCACGATGTTGTCGGCTACAACTATCGAATCGATACGATGCAGGCCGCGATCTTGAACGTGAAGTTGAAGCACCTCGCGCAGTGGAACGGGCAGCGGGGCACGCGGGCCGAGCTCTATGATCACTTGCTCGCGGAAGTGCCTTCGATCACGACGCCGGTCGTTGCGCCCGGCAATCACCATGCGTACCACCTCTACGTTGTGAAGAGCAGCGACCGCAATGGTCTGCGCGAGTATCTACGCAAGAGGGGAATTGCTAGCGGCGTGCACTACCCAGTGCCCGTGCACGAACAGCCCGCGATGCAGTCGGTCGAGTGGCGCGCTGATGACCTGTCGCAAACCGAAGCGGTTGCAAAAACGATCCTGTCGTTGCCGATGTACCCAGAGCTCCGTGACGAAGAGGTGCTGCGGATCGCTCATGCCGTGCGGATCTTCGAGGACGCACACTCGCCGCTGGCTGCGCGAACGGCCTCGCATCCACTGCCGACTCGGGCGGTGGTGGACGACGCGGTGCTACCGACGCAGTAGGGCAGCGCCGCGGCTCGAGTTTGGAGCTGTTACTCTGGCGCTGTTGGTGGCGTGTTGTCGAGGCGATACTCAGAAGCTCGCAGCCAGCCAGCGATGCCGCCGCCGACCAATCCAAACAGATGGCCCTCCATCGACACGCCAGGAGTCTTGTCGAGGACGCCCATGACCAGTCCGCCGTACAGGAAGAACGCCGCGAGCGCGAAGACCAGTGAGGCAAGGCTGCGTTCGAACAGGGCCCGGACCAGCAGGAACCCGAGATAGCCGAAGACGACGCTGCTGGCGCCCAGGTGGACATTCAGCCTACCGTCTGCGGTCGTCGGATCCGCCGTCGCCCAAACGCCCAGGCCGCCGATCAGTGTCGCTGAGATCGAGGCCAGCACGAAATCGCTGATCTTGCGCAGGATCACGAAGCTGCCGAGCACGAGGAACGGGATTGTGTTCGCTGCCAGGTGGCCAAAGTCCGCGTGCAGAAACGGTGCGAAGAGGATTCCAGACCAGTGTCCGGTCTCTGGATGGATGCCGTATCGATCTAGGCGGCCGTCGTAGATCCACGCGTCGACCGCCTCGACCCCCCAGAGGACCAACACGCAGAACGCGAGTAGCCAGACGCGATCCTTGAAGCCGTTCCACGAGTGTGCCGGGTCGTTCATGGGTCCCTTCGGGGCGAATCGGGGAGGTTGCGAGCGGCGCAGGATAGCGCCTCGGCGTTGGTCGCGAAAGTACGTTGATCGGGGGCGAATCGGGGTATTCGTCCGCAAGGCCTCCCTCGGAGGTGCCGATGATCGATGAGGGAGGATTCGATGACGGATGCGCAGGCCGGGGAGTTCCGGTCGCACTCAAACGACGGGCGTTCCGGTCCGGACGGCCACGAGCCGGCGCGGCGGCAGCTGCGCTTCGGCGTGATGGGGGACGGTACATGCTATCCGGCCTGGATCGCTGACTGCATTCGAAGCTTGTGTGCCCTCGACGGTGTGCAGCTATCGGCCCTCATCGTCGATGCACGGCAGGCTCGACCGGTGGCACCTTGGCGGTCGCGCTTGCGAACGTTGCGCGAGGTGTTTCTGGGACGCAACGGACTTTGGCGCCTCTTCTACCGCTTCTTTGTGGCACCCAGGACATGGGCGATGCAAACCGTCGACCTCAATGCCGAGTTCGCCGACGTGCCGCGGTTGGAAGTAGAGACCATTCGCAAGGGGAAGGTTTCGAACTACTTCTCGGCAGCCGATCGCAAGGCCGTTCGCGAGATGGACCTCGACTTCGTTCTGCTGTTTGGTTTCGGGATCGTGCGCGGCAAGGTGCTCGACATCCCACGCTTCGGGATTTGGTCCTTCCATCATGACGACCCGGAGAACTACCGCGGCGGCCCACCATGCTTTTGGCCGATCTATCGTGGTGAGAAGACCAACGGCGCTATGTTGCAGCGCATTACGAATCGAATCGACGGCGGTGTCGTCTTACGCAGCGCAAACTTTCCAATCTGCGACACTTCATATGTGAAGAACAGAGATCAGACCTTTGTGCGATCAGCACAGTGGCCGGCGGAAGTATGCGAGCAAATCATGGAAGGCAACACGGCGGCATTCGACTCTCCACCGCTGAACTCAGAGGCCCCTATGAACACGATCCCGACGAACACCCAGATGCTAACCTTCGCAATCCGCCTCCTAAAAAACACCACAAAACAGTAACCACAAAACAGTAACAACTACTGCCCAACCCCTGAAGAAACCTAGGCCTACGTCGCGTCACTGCGAAGCCCTCTGGCACCTTGCTCGCAGAGCGCTCGGTCAACCAGAGCTTGGGTGCAGACAGACCGGTAGCGCTCTGCCAGCTCGGAGCATCCGACGGGCCTTGGGTTGGTATCTTCGGATTGGGCAATCAAGCCGACTAGGCCGCGGGTGCCCTCCTTAGCACTCGAACCCCCAGCTGTTGCCGGTACCCATACGTGCCAGGAGGAAAGACCACTCGCGTTTGACCTGAGATATAGCGGTCTCGCGCCTTTGCAAAAAGCAACTCGAACTCATAAGACTCGGCGATTGCAGCCGCCAAGAGTTGCTTGTTTCTGGATGCAAACCGAGGGTTCAAGCCTCCTAGCGGATGATTACCCTTAGATTGCCTCGAAGTACGGAGCACTTTTTCTGCTCCGGCCAGAGCCTTGCCTTCGCGCTTCAGCTTGTCACTTATCAGTTCACACCGATCTGACACAAGTCGCTCGACGGCCCTCGCGCTGGCGGTATCGTCCCCGAGTACGTAGGCTTGCCCAAGAGGCACGAGATCTATCGAAACTTCATCGGGCCTGTAGCGCTTCGAAAAGTACATAGGCGGGCGTTTCGCGGTGATTGTGTCACTGACCTCATAGTGAACACTGCTGAGCCCTGGCCAGTCATTGGGCGTCGTCAGTTCCGCGTTCGTCGGATTCGTAATCGTGTAGGCGAGTTCGCGTTCGGCCGCGTCGAGGTCCAGGAGTTGGGTAGCCGAGTATCTTCGACGATTCCAGATAGGGCCCGAGATTCGAAGCGCGACTTGAAGTGCCTTCGACGACTCGCTAAGGAAGGTGCCCATGAACACGGGCAGCTGCCCATGCGGATCGGTGACGACCAGATGAAAATGGTTGCTCATGAAGCAGAAGCCGTGCACCCAAATCCCGTAGCGCGCTGCCTTGAGCGCCAGGAGGTAGAGCAAGACCTGATTCGTGATCACCGACGGAGTGATCAGGCAGCGGTGCTCCCTGCACTTCTGGGTGACCAAGTAGGTAGAGCCAAGTTCGATTCGGCGATGCCGACAACGAGGGACAACGGACTTCGTGCGACGCATGCAAACCCTCCTCAGCGGAGAGCCGTCTTCAGCCCAGAGTCTGCCAGCGTCCGTCGCTGCTCGCCAGTGATTCCAGCCTTGGCCGACATATCTTCAACACTGCTCGCTACCTACACAGTGACTGTCACTGTTGCATTCCTTGGGGGGAGGAGGCGATTAGGGCTGCGCACAGGCCTAGGCGTTCCGTGTAGTCGGGGGCTGCTGGGTTGAGTGGCGACGGGTTGCCCAAGATGTCGGTGTTTAGCATGTCCGCGGCTAGCTGAATGTCGGTGCTGTTGTAGTTACTGCCACACATCAGTTGCCAGAAGAACTCTGCGATTGCAGTGGCGTTCGATCCGCTGATTCCCTCGGCGTTCAGTAGCCCTACCAGATCGTAGGTTGGTCCCCCGGGGGCGTAGAAGAAACTATGAAAGCGGATGCGCTCCAGGATCCTTGACGTGCCCAGCTGCTCGAAACCCTCCTCCGGATAGCCATCCGGTGTGAAGTGCTGAAACGGCAGGTTCGAGATGGCGCCGAGTGTGTTCACAATCGATGTCGCATCGCTGGCACCCGCGAATGCACGCACGGTGGCGAGCATGTTCTCTTGTCCCGTGCGAATCTTGTCCCAGCGGTGAGCGGTTCCCAAGAACTCTGTCGACGTCAAGATCGTACGAGTGACCTCCTCGATGTCACCCCCGGTCAACGTCCAAGTCCCGATGCACGCGGCAACGAGAGACAACGGTGGCGTGTCGCTGACGAACTTCTTGATCAGCTTGCGCGACACGAACTCCGCGGTCTGGGGCAGCTGCGACAAGTGTTGTGCAACCAGCAGCCCCTCGTCGACACCTGTCGTCGAAAGCGGCGTGCCCGCTGGAATCACTAGCGTGTACGAGGTTCCCGGGAACAACGTCTTGACCGTGTAGTCGTGATTGGCCGGTTCGAAGTGGAAATCCCAGACTCCAGTTGGATCATTCAGCGGGAGGCAAGGCGCGTGCGGGTTGCCGACGTCCGCGGGCGCAACTTTGCATACCGTCCATCCAGTGAAGACTCGCGCGAGCTCTTCGATGTCAGCTTGTGTGTAGCCATTGTCGACACCCATCGTGTGTAGCTCGAGCAACTCGCGCGCGTAGTTTTCGTTGGCGTTCCCAGCGATGTTCACAACGCTGTCGAGATAGATCAACATCGCAGGACTGGTCATACTTGCGACCAGCAAATCCTCGAACGGATTCAAAGCGTTGTCGCGGAAGCGAGCATTCTCTCGCGCCTCAGCGGCCACCGCCTGCGCGTACGCGTTGGCTGGCGACTGTTGCCCCGTGCGCCCGAAGTAGCTGTTCAGCGTCCAGATATAGGTAGAGAAATGGTTCTCCCAAAAATCTGTTAGCTGTTCCTGCAGTTGCCGTTCGCTGTAGAGCCCACGAATCAGCTGCAGTCTTGTTAGGTGAACGTGGTCGGACTGAGGGTTCAGGCCAGCGAGCAGCGAGTTCATCTGAGTGTTGGTCGTTTCGTCGATGGCAAGCGGATCGAGCTGCTCCTCGATGTATGCTTGCACGCCGACGTTTAGCACATGCTGAATTGCGTCTTGCGTCGGTCCGTACGCCATTCGACGCAGTACATGGGTCGCGACCGTATCGTCGGTGAAGCCCAGACATGGAGGATAGCTCTGGCATGTCAGGTTGGTGTCCAGCGTTGGGTCCGCGCCACAGACATCGTGTGGCGCCGGCGGCTCGCTACCACCCGAGAACAAGTAGGACAGCAGGTAGACGGGGTCCGCGACGTTCAGTGAGTCATCGTCGTTGGCGTCCGCGGCGTCATGACACCCGAGGTCACCACTCGAGAACAAGTAGCTGAGCATGGCCACGGCGTCGGAGATGTTGAGCCCAGCATCTGCATTGGCGTCGCCGCGCACGAAGAGCTGATAGCCGAATGTGATCTCAGCCGTGCAAGTCACCGCGCATGAGCCGATGCTACCGGCGCTCGAGCCCCGCACCGTGAAGTCGATGATGCTGCCGTCGGGATAGGCGGCTGTCGTAAACATCGTGCTGGATCCAGGCAGCACAGCGACCGCGATTCCGTCAACTTCGATGCGGACCTCGTCGTAGGGCGCGCCATTGGTCCATTCGAGCTCGATCTGCCCAAGGCTGGTTGATTGTGTACAGGTCAGGCCACTCACAGGGGGTGGCGCGCTGCCGGTCGGCAAATCGAACACCTCGACGCACCAGCTGTTTAGCGCACCATTGTCGTCTTGCGGATAGTTGTCCTCGACCGCCAGCATCCACGCGCCAATAGAAGCTTCGCCAGTAAAGTCACCGAGGGAGCCCGGCCCGCTGGGCTGCATGGGACAGCCACTGTCGTAGAGGATCGCACCATTGGCTGCGCCGCGGTCGCTGTAGGTCGTCCGAATGTCCGTTGCCTGTCCGCCGTCCCCGTCATGCAGTCGCACCGTCGTTCCCAGCGGAGAAACTACGTCTAGGAGAACATCTCCAATCCACGCATGATCCATGTCGACGCCGATCGCCACGTCGCCGATCACCGGTCCCGTGGAGAGTGTAATCGTGTCGCTGATCGTTGACGGCGTGCCGCCGGTTCCGCCAAAGTCGAGATTTGGCTGCGAGCACAACTCGACGCTCGTCACTGGTGCCCATTGCACCGTGCAGCAAGTCCGGCACGAAGGCGCACTGCCCGTGACGATCCCTTCGATGCACACCTCGACCGCTCCTGCGGTGCTCGTGACAGGAACCGTTGCCGAGGTGCCGACTGCGGGCACGATACCGGTGAATGCACCATCCACGTAGATCGCAATCGAGTCCAGTTGCGCCGCCGCATCCCAACTCACGGTGACTTCATTGTTACCCGGTGCGCAGTACAGCGTCGTCGGCGCCAGGGTCGTTGCGGCTGGCACGGCTGCGAACGCTCGCAAGCACCAGCTGTCGAAAGACCCGTCGTCTTCCGTTGGGTAGTTGTCGAGCAGCGTTAGCGTCCACGTGCCGGCGCTGGTTTGACCATCGAAATCAGCGAGTGCTCCGGGCCCCGATGCCTGCATATCGCAGCCGTAGTTGTACGGCGCGCTACCGTTGGCGACACCGGCATCGCTAAACAACAGTCGCAAGTCCTGTGCATTGCCCCCACCCCCGTCGTGGAGACGGACCGTTGTGCCAAGCGGCGACATCACATCGCAAACCACATCGCCCACCCATTCGTGCGCGACGTCGACGTAGACCTGTGCTTCAGCGATCGTGATCGCAGTGGTGACGGAGATATTCGAGCTCACGGTTACCGGCAACGTGCCGGTGCCTCCGAAGGCAAGCCCTGGAGCGGCACACTCGTGCACATCCGCTTGGGCCAGTGCTGAACTCGTAAACGCACAACCGATGATCAGGAATACGGCGACGATTCGCTTGGACACGATAGCCTCCTGCAGTCTGGTTCGTATGGTTAGCCCTATTGGTCTTACTGTACTACCGGCTACGCCCAAAACAAGCGAGGTGCGCTCGGGCGCTACGAAACGCTCGGAGATGCAGCATTTCAGAGCTCCCGCAGCAATCTGAGGTACGTCTCGTAGCGAGCGGGGGCGATTTCGCCGCCGTCGACACCTGCCCGGACCCCGCAACCGGGTTCATGATCGTGAGCGCAGTCGGCGAACCGACAGGTGGCGGCTCGGGTATCGAAGTCGTGAAAGTAGTAGCGCAGGTCGTCGCGAGTGAGTCCTTGGAGCCCAAACGAGCGCACGCCCGGGGTGTCGATCACAAGCGTGCCGCCCCCGACGGAGTACAGTGTTGACGCGGTTGTCGTGTGCGTCCCCTTTCCCGCGTGATTCGTGACTGCGCCCGTATCGACGTCAAGTTCGGGTTGGAGCGCATTCACAATCGACGACTTGCCGACACCGCTATGCCCGACGAACGCGACCGTCTTGTGCCGCAGGTGCTGACGTAGTTCCTCCATCCCCGCGGCATGCAGGGCGCTACAACAGACTACGGGAACGCCGAGTTTGCGAACGGGGTCCAAGACGGACAGGTTCGCCGCGCGTTCTGCCTCTGGGACGAGGTCCGTCTTGTTGACGACGATCAGCGGACTGGCACCCCCTTGCTCAATCGCGACCAGATACCGGTCGATCAACCGAGGGCGGAGCGGCGGCGTCTTGAGTGCCGCAACAACGGCGACGACGTCGACGTTGGCAACAATGATGCGTTCACGACCCGGTACCATCGGGTCCGGACGTGACAGATGCGATTGCCGCGGTAGGACCTCGACGACCTCATCTTCGTCGCACGATTCGCGAGCTTGCACGAGCACCCGGTCACCAATAGCGATTGGTGTAGACTCGTGAACCCATTCCGGGATGTGACACCGCCGGGCCGCGCCACCAGCGATAGACACTTGGCAGCGCTGCGCAGTGACGTGTACGACGAGTCCCTCGAGCGCTGCTCCGGCTTCGCCCGAACACGGTGGTGCCTGTGGTGTTGGGGCGTCCAGCATGCGCTCGACAAAGCTGTCGAGTGTGCTAGTGCTTTGCGACATCTTCTGCACCCCACTGTCGGCCGCGTCGTCGCCAGCCTCCAGCCATTCATCGTAGGATCGTTTGCGCTCGCGCCGGCGTGGGGCTTGTGTCGCGCGCCGTTGCTGGCGGGCCTTCTTGTAGAGTCGAGCTCTCTCATTTCCGTCCAACTCACCGAGTTGTTCCGGGGCATTACGAAAACGTTTCTTCTTCGCCAAGTCGATTCCTCACGTTGCTGGCCCAGCGCGGCGAGGAGCGTCGCGTGGGCATGCATTCGGTTTTCTGGTTCAGGAAGACAGCAACCGGAGTGTGGTGAGGAACCCAACACATCGCTTAGCGGCTCTAGCAACGAGCCAGCTCGAGTGTTCGGAAATCGCGAGCAACAAGCCTACGTCGACGTCGGATCGTCGGTGCATTCAGCACACAACAGCGACAAGACGGGATGTTGCTGGCGAGTAGCGAGGGGAGACCACGCGCTAGGACGTGGCAGGAGGAGCAACTACTCCTCGCAGGTCCTCACCACGATGACGGCAGCGGCTTCGGGATGATTCGTTTTGCGCATGACTGCCTCCGATCGAGTGAGGTTGTTCGAAGTCGACCAATTACTGACCAGGGATCCTATCGGCATGTGAGTGCCTCCACAACACCCCTTTTGCCCTCCAGCGCAACCGACGCGAGGAAAGAGCCAACGTAAGTCGAGTACTCCGCGTACCTGCGCGGGCAGGGCCAGTCTTGCTGAGAGCTCGCCTTTGCGCTGAGTTGGCTGCGCGGAGTTGGTTGCCCGGAGTTGGTTGCCCGGAGTTGGTTGCCCGGATTGCCCTGGGAGCTGGTTCGGCCAACCTCCCCGAGGGCATTGCCAATCCAGGCGCCGTCCTACTAGTATCGGGGATCGGTACCATGCGTCTCGATGCTGATTGCTTACTACAGCCGATTGCTACATTGAAAGGGAGCCGCCATGAAGGTGCTCGCCGTTTTGCTGTGTGCCTCTCTGTCGGGAGGCGCTGACAAGCCTACCAGCGAGGCTACTGCCAACCCCAGCCATCCACTCGTAAGCTACTTAGCTGGCGAGCTCGACTACTCGATGGCCAACTTGAAGACCGACGAAGGCACGAAGCCGTACTACATTGCCTACACGATCACCGACGTGAAGAGCGTCGCCGTCAGCGCACGCCTCGGTGCGCTCTACCGTAGCGATGATGACCACGGCCGAGTCTTGGATGTCGATGTGCGCGTTGGAGACTACGAGTTGGACAGCACGCATCAGATTCGTGGGGGCCGTGGCCGGATCACCCGTGGGTTCGGTGGTGGTGCGCGCTCGGTGAGTGTCGAGGACAATCCGGCAGCGATCCACCACGCGCTCTGGCTGTCGACGGACTCGGCATTCCAGCGCGCCGTGCAACGCTACCAGCGCGTCAAGACCAACATGAAGACAATGGTCGAGGAAGAGGGACGAGCCGACGACTTCAGTCGCGAAGACCCGAGCGTCTACGCCGAAGAACCCGTCGCAGTCGAGCTCGATCGAAAGGCGTGGGAGGGGCTCGTTCGTCGCGTCTCGAAGCTCGGCCTGAAGTACCCCTTGATCTATACCTCGAGCGTCTCGATCTCCGGCACTGCTGAGAATCGCTACATGGCCACGAGTGAAGGCACACGCTTGCAGACTGGTCGCGAGCTGTGGCGAGTCGCGGTGTCGGCGAGCACGAAGGCCGACGACGGGATGGAGTTGAGCCAAAGCCATCTCTTCAGTGCTTCGAGTGAAGGCAAGCTGCCATCCGAAGAAGCTGTGCTCGCGGCTTTTCAGGGTGTCATCGATCAAGCCCTTGCCCTTCGCGAAGCGCCGGTGGTCGAGCCCTACACCGGCCCCGCAATCTTGTTGAACCGTGCGAGCGGCGTCTTCTTCCATGAGATTTTCGGACACCGCATCGAAGGCCACCGCCAAAAGAGCGTCGAAGAAGGACAAACATTCACGAAGATGGTCGGTAAGAGCGTCTTGCCCGACTTCTTGTCGGTGATCGATGACCCGACGCGCAAGGAGGTCGCAGGTGTTGATCTCCGTGGTCACTACCGCTACGACGACGAGGGTGTGCTCGGATCGCGCGTCGACTTGGTCAAGTCAGGAATCTTGCAGACGTTCTTGCTCTCACGATCGCCGGTTGCAAATTTCAAGAAGTCGAACGGCCACGGTCGCCGTGAGCCGGGGCGTGCCGTCGTCTCTCGCCAAGGCAACTTGATTGTAGAGTCCACCAAGAGCGTGCCGTTTGCGACGCTGCGCGAGCAACTCATCGCTGAATGCAAGCGCCAAGAGAAGCCCTACGGCTTCCTTTTCGAAGACATTACCGGCGGATTCACGACGACTGGGCGCGGAGGTCCGCAGGCATTCAAGGTGCTGCCGGTCGTCGTCTATCGCATCTACGCCGATGGACGCCCGGATGAATTGGTTCGCGGTGTCGACATCGTCGGCACGCCTTTGTCGTGTTTCTCCCGCATCATGGCGACCGGCGACGATCCCGCCGTGTTCAACGGGAGCTGCGGTGCCGAGTCGGGGTGGGTGCCGGTATCGGCGGTCTCTCCAAGCATTCTCGTTGAGCAGATCGAGATCGAGAAACGAGAACGGTCGCAGGACCGCTTGCCGATTCTGTCGCCACCGATTGCCGTAGGCGACGATGAGACCAAAGACGCCACTCGCAAACCAAGCGCAGACCAGGAGGAGCTCTAAGATGAGTCATACAAGGACGACACGCAGCCTCCGAGCGGGACTGTTCGTACTCGCACTACTGGCGGTGCCCGCGGCGTATGCGGACGAGTTTCCGGAAGCTAACGACACGATATTTCGCGCGCTCATTGACGAGTTGAATCGCTCGATGACGCTGCAACTCGAGGATCTCGAGAAGCCCTACTTCATTCAGTATGGAGTCAACGACACGCATACGCGCCGTGTTTCCGCCAGCTATGGAGCAATCGTGCGTGAGACGGACAACCGTAGTCGCCGACTGAACACGGCAGTGCGCGTTGGCTCGAAGGAATTGGACAACACCAATTTCGGGAACGGCGGAGGGTTCGGTAGGCGCGGTCGTCGCGGCGGTGGCGGTGGCGCGCGAGGTGGTGCGACCCTTCCTCTCGACAACGACTATACAGCGATGCGACAAGCGATCTGGGGAGCGACTGACGGTCAGTACAAGAGTGCGGTAGAGACACTGACCGAGAAGAAGGCCTACATGGAGGATCGCGAGAGCGAGGATCGCCCCGACGACTTTGCTGACGCACCCGTGACGGTCGATGTGCAACCGAAGGCGGTGCTGATTACCGATGACTCGGGTTGGCGAGAGCGCGTGCGCCGCTATTCGGGACTGTTCGCCAAGTACGCGCACGTCACCGACAGCAGTGTGTCGTTGCGTAACACCGCCGCGAACAAGTACCTCGTGAACTCCGACGGAACCCGGTTGCGCACAGCTACTACAACAGTGCAGTTGCAGATTCGCGCGCAGTCACGAGCGGCAGATGGCCGCACCCTATCCGACGGTGAGACGTATCTCGCGGCCAGCGAGGCAGAGTTGCCCAGCGATGCGGAAATCGTGTCCGGCATTGAAGCACTGGCCGCGCGCCTGCTGGAGCTTCGCAATGCACCGGTTCTCGATCACTACTTCGGCCCCGTACTCTTCGACGGAATCGCCGCTTGTCAGGTGTTTCAAAGTCTTCTTGCGCAAGGTTTCGCAGCGCAGCCGGTCCAAGTTGGCGGTGGGCGACGCCGCTTTGGCGGCAGCGAGAATCTCGAGCGGCGGATGGGACGCAACATCCTGCCGGCAGGGTTTCAGGTCTTCGATGATCCGCGCGAGCAGAAGCTGGGAAACAAGTTCTTGGCTGGCCATTATCGCTACGACGACGATGGAGTGGCTGCGCAGAGAGTGGACCTGATCGAGGACGGCCGCTTGGTTGGCCTCGTCATGTCGCGCGTCCCGTCGAAAACTCTGTCTGGCAGTACGGGTCATGGTCGCGGCAACCGTGGTGGTGCTAACCGCGCTGCCCTAGGTTGCCTCTACATCACCGGCGCTGACCCCAAGTCGGACGCAGAGCTCACCGCAGAACTGATTGCTCAGGCCAAAGACCAAGGCCTCGAGTTTGCTCTTCGCGTCAAAGCACTCAGCGGTGGAGCTGGTGCCGGCAATGTCGCGGCGATGATGGCTCGGTTCCGTCGCGGCGGTGGCGGTGGTGGC
>JBCCHQ010000066.1:0-30390 GCA_039028735.1 Planctomycetota bacterium
AGCGCTGCCGTTGCGCATCGAAAGAATCAAGGTACGGATTCGACAGGTCGACGCGCCCGCGACGCGCCGCACCGCTGAATCGACTTCGATCGCCGCACTGTCGGACTGTAAGTCCGCTGGTCAGGCTCCCATCGTCGAAGTGGACAGCGGTGATCGCCCTCTCGGCAACATCGTCTTGATCCACGGAAGCGATGACCCGCGGGTTGTGTCGCGTGCGGATGAGACCATCGCGGCCTTCGTGCGTGATGCGCTGCTGCAGCTCGTCGATGCACGCTCGCCAGCCGCTTCACCACTCCAGACGCAAACGAGTCGTCGCGCCACCCTTGCCGCATCCGCGGTTGTTGCCGATGGACTCCTACACTGTCGGACGGCCGGTGGCCGCTCCTTCGAACTGCTGCAATCCGCCGGCGGCTGGCAGCTATCGAATGGCACGGGCGTCGTTTCGGCGCGCGATCTCGGACTGGGCTTTCCGACTCCGCCAGCCGACTCGGTCATCGACAATGGGCCCGAGGTCGCGGACTGGCCCGGCTATCGCCAACAGCTGACCAAGCCCGACATGGAGCTGCCTGCTGGGTCCGACGTTGTCGACCTCGACAACCCGGCTCGAGGTGTGCAGTCGCGACTGCAGTCGATTCGTACATCTCTGGCCGAGTCTGACGAGCTCGAACAACGTTGCGGCGAGCTGGACGGCACGCTGCAAGACTTGCGCTCGCAACGGGCCCGCGCCGTCGAGTTGCGCTCGGCTGCCCGTCGCAAGCTCCGGCGGATCGCCGAGCTACGTCCCGTGCAGTTTCACCTGCAGCAGCTCGAGCGGTGGCGATCGCAGGCCGGCGATCTCGATGAGCTGCGGCAGCTGCCCGAAAATCCCGGGGCGGTGCTCGAGCAGCTCAGCAGCCGGCTGGAGGCGCTGCGCGGACACATTACGACCCGCGAGCAGGGTGTGCAGTCGCTGCGTCCTGCAATCGATGGCTTTGACGAGCGTGCGCGCGAGATGTTGTCCCGGGAAGGCGAGATCGAAGAGTTGTTGCGAGTCGCTGCTCGGTTGCCGCAGCAAGAGACTTGCTGCCAAGACCTCTACCTCGCAATCGAACAGCTCGATGCTGCGCTTCTGCAACACGCCGCAGAATTCACCGACAGCGAACTGTCCGCGGAAGAGACGGCTGCCCTGACTGCGGTTGATTCCAAGGCGCTGCTGCAGGCATTCGTACCTCTCGAAGAGAAGCGCACGCTTCGGGCGGCGCGGCGCGCCGAGCTGGAGCGTCATCAAGGGCGAAAGCCCGAGGCGGCACCCTCGTTCCCATGGCTATCGGTAACGTCGACGGTTGCTGTGGCCGCGACTGCGATCACGCTCTGGACGACAATGATCCCGGTGCTCGTTGGCGTCAGTGCCGTCGCTGTTGGGACCCTCGCATTCTTGACGACGCAATGGTGGTCCCGCCGCGGTGAGGCGCAGCGTCGGGCGGCTGCTCACTTGTCGCGTTCGGTCGCGCTGGAGGCGGAGCAGCGGGTCTTGGACAAGGCGATTCGGCCGATCGAGCGCACGATCGCTGAAACGCTGGCGCCACTGCCGATGCGCGCGGTACTCCTCGCAGAACCCACCCGCGACCTCATGGACCCGATCGTTGCTGCACAAGATGCCATCGCGCGCCGCACAGCGCTGCAGCAAGAGCTCGACGAATTGACCGAGGTCGTAGCTGCTGCACACGAACAGGTCGAAGGCGTCGCGTCGTCCCTCACCGAGTGGGAAGCTGGCCACGAGCTGCGGGCAGCGCAGGCGCTGCGCGAAGGCGTGATCGACGCCCACGAGCAGCGCGCTCGAGCGGATCAGGCGCGTCACGAAGAGACTCGGCTGGTTGCTGAGTTGGTCGATTTGAGACAACGTCAGGGGCTGTTGATCGAAGAGCGACGAGCGCTGCAGGGTCGGTTGCGCAAAGTCGCGCCCGGCGCTGAGAACGCCTGTCGGGTCGTGCGCGAGCGACACCGCGCGTTGCGCGCAGCCGAATGGTTGGAAGCGCATCTGCGGCGCGACGTCGCAGACCTCGATGCGCTGCGTTCGGAACTGTCGCTGGCTGCGTCGCGCGGTGAGGAGTGGCTGACGGACGACGAGGCCGTCGCGAATCTCACGCGCCTGACCGAGACCCTCGACGATGAGATGATTGAACTCGATCGCGCGATCGTCGAATTGCGACTGGAGTTGGAAGTTCTCGATACTCGCCCGGGTAGCGATGTGCTCCGTGCGCGTGCCGGTGAGCTCGAGAAGGACTTGTCACAGCTGACTTCACGGCGTGACGAATTGCGCCGTATCACGACGCTTCTTGCGGATGCCGATCGCGAGTTCGTTGCCGAACACCAGCCAATCATTGTCGCTCGCGCCAACGAGTACCTCTGGCGCATCGCGGGCTGTGCCCCAGCAGACTTGCATTTCCTCGTGCAGACCGAACGCGGGGAACTGCGCGTCAAGACGCGCAACGGTGCAAGTACAGTCGATCCTGCCGTGCTACCGCCGGCGCGCTTGGCGTTGAGATTGGCGCTGATCGAGCAATTGGAAGAGCCGGGCGAGACGTTACCGCTGTTGGTGGGCGATCCGACTTCGCTCGCAAGCGAGCAGCACCGACGCCGGGCGCTCGCGGTCTTGCGTGAGGTCAGTCGAGATCGACAGGTGTTCGTGTTCTGCGAATCAGCTCGAGTATTTGGGCTGCCTGAGGTGCGCGACTTTCGTAGCGATCGCCGGGTCACGACGTCCCGCGTGGCGATGTCGACGCCGCCGCAGCCCGCCGAAGTCTCGGAGGAAACGTGGTTCGCTGCCTGGCGCGAACGACTGTCGACGCTGGCTCGCCACTTCCAGTCGCGCTCGGCGGCACCGCCACCACGCCTCACTAGCGGCCATGACTTGGCGGCAGAGCGTGACGCGCAGGCGACCGGGAAGGCGATGCAGCTGTTGGGGCGCGTGGCCGAGCGACTGCGGTCGACGCCACCGAAGCGGCAGGCAGGAGAGAATCCGGCCGTCGACAACCCTGTACCGCGAACCCTCGACACGGCGGCCGAGCCGTCGCCTGTCGACACGCCTCTGCCGGAACCCGAACGGCGTTCGATCCGGACGCCGCGCCAAGGGAACTGGGCGACCAGTCGGCAGGTACATCGCGGTCGCGGCCCGCGCACTCCTCGTCCACCCGCGCGTCCTGCCGACGATCGTTGATTCACGATCGCTAGTGTACGCGCGTTGACTCGCAGGCGCTGAGCGGGGACCACTAGCTGCTGGCGAGGGCCGGCACTTTCATGCGACAGATCATCGCGTACAACCAAGCAGCCACGGCCAGCTCGATCGCGATGCCCGCGTAGATTCCGCCGGGGAGCAGGCGCAGCAAGAAATGCAGCGCGACCAATGCTCCTGCTACGAACGTGAACACCGTGAACGGCCCAATCGATGACGAGAAGATGGGACGTGTGAACTTCTCACTGAAGGGAAGAAAGCCGCGCCACAGGAGAACGGTCAGTAGCGTCAGCAGGATCGTTGCCAAGGACGCAAAGATGACATCGGGAAGCAACGTGATGCCACCCATCGCCATCGCCACTCCGGACATGATGACGACCAGTGGGGCAAGGAACCTCAGGCAGATCGCGCGCGTGAAGCCAGCCAGTATCGACCCAGGAATTGCAATCGGTGCCGCTCGATAGACCCAAGCGGCGTCGGGGTGGTCGCCGAAGCGCGCCTGCTGGACGAATGTCGACGCGAACAGCGACATGATATAGACCAGCGTGCACAGCTGGATCTTGCCGATCAGCGAGAAGTCGCCTTCTGGCGTCAAGAAGATCGCAAGCGTGACGATGATGCTCATGCCGAGTGCCGGAATGGTACGCAGCCGAAAGCCACGTTCGCGCAGGGCCAACGCGGTGACCATGTCACTGGTGGCCTGTCGGATGCCGCTGCCGCGTCGCTGCCCACGCTTGGCGAATCGACTTAGTCTTTTGGGAGTCGCGCTCGACGCAGCGCCGAGCGTCGTCAGTTGCTCACCGAATCGCGTAGCTCCGCGCACGGTCGCAAGGAGGGCGAGCAACGGGACGAGGCAAGCGAGGGCACTGAGGACCCAGTCCTGTCCCGATCCGTTGCCGCTCATGACCCGGTACAGGCCGGCGTAGTACATCGGCGGCAGCGCGTAGTGAATGGCTGATGGTGTCGTCACTAGCTCTCGTAACGCCTCGAGCTGCTCGGCCTTCTTGAACATTCGAGGCGCGAGCTGCATGGCCCCGAAGACGAGCAAGACACCCGATATCTGCGCGAACAAGACCAGTTCGTTGACGATGCCGGGGCGCGCAAAGCGCAGGATGAGTAGGTAGAGGATCGCTGTTGTTGCCAGCGCGAGGAGCGTGCTGAGCACTGTTGTCGCGAGCAGCGGCACCAACACCAGCAGGTGGTACTTCAAAACGCCGCAGGCGATCATCGGGATGACGAGCGCACCGACCAACAGCGCCAGATAGATCACGATGTGCAAGATCCGTGCGGCGGCGACCGACCTTCCGTGAATCGGAGTAGGTCCGATCACGGCACTGTCTGTGGTGTCTAGCAGCACATCTGTGTAGTCCGTGATCATCTGTAGCGTTACAAAGAACAGCACCGCGGCCGAGGTCACGGCTACATACAGGGAAGCGTCACTGAGTAGCGACGTGCCCAGCGCGCCGGCCATGAGTCCCACGACAAAGAACAGTAGAATCGTGAACGCGAAGTTGATGGCGCCCAAGCCGGTCCCTTCGGGGCGTTCTTTGTGGCGGCGAAAGTCGAGGATGACCTTCGTCTCGAGGATCAACGCTACGTCTGCGGGGGATGCGCCTGCCAGGCGTAACGGCCCGCGCAGTATTGTGACAAGGATGCGAGCAAGCCGGACCGTCGCGATCTTCTCGGGCGCCTTCGGCTGACGCTGCCGACCTCTCTTGGGGGCCCGTCTCACCGTGTCTCCCCGACGTCGAGGGCGCCCGCGATGCGTGCAGCGACCACGGTGGGATCGTTGTCGCCATCGCCGCGAGTGATCTGTCGAAACACGGCCTCGAGAGAACCGTCACGATTCTCCTCGAGCAGTGCGTCGACCGTCCCATCGGCTACGATATGACCGCCATCGATGATGACGACGCGATCGCAAACCCGTTCGACGACATCCATGATATGTGAGCAGTAGAAGACGGTCTTGCCGCGGTCCGCCAACGCGCGGATCAGTTCTTTGACGAGCACCGTCGCGTTTACGTCGAGTCCGGTCAAAGGTTCATCGAGGAAGATGATGTCAGGGTCATGCAGCAGGGAAGACGTGATGACGGCCTTCTGGCGCATTCCTTTCGATAGCGTGCCGAGGCGCGCCGAGCGCCGCGCGCCGAGTTCGAAGGCTTCGAGGATGTCGCCAATGCGCTGCATCAAGACGTCGACGTCTTGGTGATGCAATCGGCCAACGAACAGCAGGAACTCTTCGACGGTGAGTTGCTCGTACAGGGGTGCATTCTCAGGCACGTAGCCGATGCATCGTTTCACTTCGATCGGGTCGCGTCGGACATCGTGACCGCAGACGATCGCTTCCCCTTCGAACGAACCCAGCAAACCCGTCAGGATCTTCACCGTCGTACTCTTGCCGGCTCCGTTCGGACCGATGTATCCAAACACCGTTCCGGGGGTCAGTTGCAAGTCGATGCCGTCGAGAACGACTTTTCGTCCATAGCGCTTCTTGAGCCCCCTGACGTCAATCGCGGGAGGAACAGCGGCGGAGTCGTCGGCTACGGAAGGAGCGGGGTCGGTCAAGAGGGGGTGTCCTCGTTCAGGGAAGTGGCAAAGGCCAAGACGTGCTGGTCAGGATCTAGAAGATAGCCCGCTTTGTCGCCCCAGTCACGTGGCAAGAGGGGACTCAATAGCCGGCCGCCGGCAGCGATCGCGCGATCGATATGACTTTGTGGGTCAGCGACCGTCAGGTACAGCTCGGCCCGTGGCTCCGTCAGCGGTTGCCGCAACTGCGGCAGTGCATCGCCAAGCAGCTCAGCGATACCAGTCTGTGGCATGAGGCCCAACACCACGCCGGTGGCCAATGTGAACTCCGTCATCCCACAGACGTCGAGACGCGGCTGTTGCGCGAGCGTTGCGACATAGAAGTCGCGACTGCGCTGCTGGTCGGACACGTAGAAGATGAAGTGGGCTTGGTTCTGCACCGTGGTTGCTCCTCGGGCACCAACGCTCAGGGTTTCAGTAGCATCTTCTCGAAGCGCCGTTCCATCTTTTCGACGAAGCGGTCGCCCTTGTCGTGCAGGATGATGTACCCGGTGCATTCGGTGAAGCGGTTCTTCAGGAGGCCCCAGCCTTGCTCCGGGCCGAGAACGTTCACGGCTGTGGCGACGGCGTCCGCCAACATGCAAGTCTTGGCCACGACCGTGACCGAGGCCAGTGCGTGGGCGATCGGGCGTCCGGATCGCGGGTCGATCGTGTGGCTGAGGCGGGTGCCGTCGACGATGCGAAAGTTGCGATAGTCGCCACTCGTAGCGACCGCTTGGTCCGCGATGGAGATCGCGACCTGATGCCCGCCGGCAGTGCGTGGCCCCGGACTCGGTGCATCGATGCCGATGCGCCACGCACGACCACTGCCGCTAGTGCCAGCGGCGCGCACCTCGCCGCCGACCTCGATCAAGAAGTTGCGATACCCGTTCGCGCGCAGCATGTCGTGTATCTGGTCGACGGCGAAGCCTTTGGCGATCGCAGACAGGTCGAGGCGAACGCCGTCTTCCTTCTTTCGCAGCGCGTTGCGCTCTGTGTCGACGGCGACCAGCCGGTAGTCGACCAACGCGCGCGCAGCGTCCAGCGTGGCGACGTCGGGGGGGGCGTCCGTCTTGATCGGGCCGAACCCCCAAGCGTCGACCAAGGGACCCACGGTGGGATCGAAAGCACCATGCGTGATTTCGGCGATGCGGAGGGCTTCGGCGACGACCGTAGCTAGTTCGGGAGAGACCGGGAACCAGTCAGCCGCGGTGGCTTGGTTGAACCGGGAGAGTTCGGAAGTTGCCTTGTACGTCGACATGGAGTCGTTGACGCTGTCGAGAACTTCCTGCACACGCGGAGCGACCGACGCCGCGTCGCCGACGATGGTGACGTTGTAGGTCGTCCCCATCGTCGATCCGCTGAACGTCGTCTGTGTCTGAGAGCCACTGCTGCAGCCCACTGTTGCGACGACGAACGCCAGCGCTAGTCGCAACGCCGCGTGTCGCATCGCTGCTACTCCTCGTCCTCTTCCTCCATGCTGACTTCGCCAGACACGTAGACGTTGATTTCTTGCTCGTCTTCGTCGACGGCGACCGCCAACGTCTCCAGAGCGTCCGCGATCCGAGTCAGAGCCGAAAGCAGATCTTTGACTTGCTTGTCGTTGAACATCGCTGAGTTCCTTTCCTAGGAGAAGGGAGGAACGCTACCTGGATGCTGCCCTAGGTGCAACCCGACGGAGTTGCAGGAAGCTCTTCGAATCGGTGGGTTCTTGGCGGGGCCATGGGGAGCGTAACGCTGCCTACCGGCGCTGGTCGCCACGGTGGTCCGGCGGTCCGTCCCTACTCGCGCCCTCGTACCAAAAGAAACGGGCGATCCCGACCGTTCGGTCGAGATCGCCCGTGGGCGCTTGCACTCCGCACCAGCTCAATGCTCTAGAATTCGTCGAAGGCGATCATCTCAGGCTCGACTCCGAGCTCGTGGCACATCCCCTTCACAGCGGTGATCAGCATTGGTGGGCCGCACATGTAGTACTCGATCTCTTCGGGTGCTTCATGCTTCGACAGGTACATGTCGTGGGCGACCTGGTGGATGAACCCGGTTGGACCGGTCCAGTTGTCTTCTGGCAGTGCATCCGAGAGCGCACAGTGCCATTCGAAGTTTGGGTACTCGCGCTGGATCGCGTCGAAGTCCTCGACGTAGAACATTTCACGCTTGGACCGGGCACCGTACCAGAACGTGACCTTGCGGCCGGTCTTGACGGTGCGAAACAGGTGCATCAGGTGCGAACGCATCGGCGCCATACCGGCGCCACCACCGATATAGCACATCTCACGCTCGGTCTCTTTGATGAAGAACTCACCGTACGGCCCCGACAGCGTCGCCGTGTCTCCGGGCTTCAGGTTGAAGATGTACGACGAACCGATTCCCGGCGGAATGCCGGTCGTACGTGGCGGCGGCCCCGCGATCCGCACGTTGAGCATTACAATGTTGCCCTCCGCCGGATAGTTCGCCATCGAGTACGCGCGGAAAATCGGCTCTTTGTTGACCGACCGCAGATCCCAGAACTTGAACGTGTCCCAGTCGCCGCGGTACTCCTCCTCCACGTCGAATTCGCTGAACTTGATGTCGTGCTCGGGAATGTCGATCTGGATGTAACCGCCCGACTCGAAGTCCAGGGTCATGCCATCCGGCAGCCGCAACACCAGCTCCTTGATGAACGTGGCGACGTTCTCGTTGGAGATGACCTCACAGTCGAACTTCTGAATCGAGAAGATCTCCTCGGGCACTTCGATCTTCATGTCCTGCTTGACCTTGACCTGGCAAGACAAGCGGACGTGTTCCTTGGCCTCGCCGCGAGAGACGTGGGTGGCTTCGGTCGGAAGCATTTCGCCACCGCCCTCTGTGATCTTCAGCTTGCACTGACCACAGGTACCACCGCCTCCACAGGCGGAAGGAATGAAGAGCTTCTGTTCGGCGAGTGCGGTCAACAGGGACGCGCCCGCCGGCACCGAGATTCTTTTGGATTCGTCGCCGTTGACGGTGATGCTGACGTTGCCAGCCGCGACGAGCGCGCGCTTGGCTGCCAGCAACACGAACACCAGAGCGATGACGACGCCGGTGAACATGCCGACGCCCAAGAACATCGTCGTGTAATCGGTTTGTGCGAGAAAGATCATAGAACTGTCCATCTAGCGTGCCTTGCTCAAAGCTGAATGCCACCGAAGATCTGGAAACCGATCGCCATCAAGCCGGTGATCATGAACGTGATCCCCAGGCCACGAAGTGCCGGGGGCACGTCTGAATACTTGAGTTTCTCACGGATCGCTCCGAGAGCAATGATTGCCAGCGCCCAGCCGATCCCAGATCCGAGACCGTAGACGCAGCTCTCACCGAAGGTGTATTCGCGCTGTTGCATGAAAAGGGATGCACCCAAGATGGCGCAATTTACGGCAATCAACGGCAGAAACACCCCAAGTGCGTTGTAGAGCGCAGGAAAGAAACGGTCGAGGGTCATTTCGACGATCTGGACGGCCGCCGCAATGACGCCGATGTAGGCGATAAAGCCGAGGAACGACAGATCGACGGTCGCGTACTCCGGGCTGACCCAAGCCAAAGCGCCCTCCCGCAGGAGGTAGACGTAGATCAGGTTGTTCAGCGGGACGGTGATCCCCAGGACAACGACGACGGCGAGGCCGAGGCCGATCGAAGTCTCGATCTTCTTCGACACCGCCAAGAACGAGCACATGCCCAGGAAGAACATCAGCGCCATGTTGTCGACGAAGATCGACTTGATGAAGAGGTTGATCAGTTCTTGCATGTTAGTCCTCCTCCACCATCGACGGCGCCGCAGCGCGCTGGATCCAGATGAGGACGCCAATAATGAAGAAAGCGGCGGGGGACAGCACCATCATGCCGTTGTGCACGTACCAGCTGCTTTCGCTGGCGTCGATGATTGGGTGACCCAATAGCGTGCCGAAGCCGAAGAACTCTCGCGGCGCGGCGACCAGGATCAAGATGATGTTGTAGCCCATTGCATTGCTGAGCCCGTCGAGCGCCGAGTCGACCGGGCCGTTCGCCATTGCGAAAGCCTCGGCGCGACCCATGACGATGCAGTTGGTAATGATCAGCCCGACGAACACCGACAGCTGCTTGCTGACGTCGTAGACAAAGGCTTTGAGGACCTGGTCGGCGACGATCACTAGCGAAGCGATCACCGTGAGCTGCACAATGATTCGGATGCTGCCGGGAATGTAGTTCCGCAAGCACGAGATCACGATGTTCGAGCCGAGCAGTACGAACGTCAGCGCGCCGCACATGACGAGCGCCGTACTGAGGTTGGTCGTCACCGCCAGCGCCGAACAGATCCCGAGCACCTGTAGGGTGATCGGGTTCTCGACGTGGAGCGGGTCGACCAGGATCTTCTTGGTCTTCTTGTCCATTAGTTTCCTCCGCTGCCGGCCGTAGCCTTCTTCAGGAACGGCTGGTAGCCATCCGGTCCAAGCCACAGCTGCAGCATGTAGGTGACCCCGTGACTGGTGATCGTGGCACCAGAGAGGGCGTCGATATCATGATCTGGGCCGAACCCACCACCTTTGTTGGCGTTGATCCTCACGTCACCCTCGGGGCCGTAGATTTGGCGGCCGGGCCACAGCGCCTTCCACTTCGGATTGTCCACTTCGCCGCCGAGGCCAGGGGTCTCGGCATGCTCGTAGTACGTGATTCCCGCGATCGTTTGGGCGTTGAGCTTGACGGCGATGAAACCCAGCAGAGTCGACCAGAGACCGTTACCCGAGATCGGCAGGATATAGGCCTCCTTGCCCGGGACCGTCACTTCGTAGACCAGCAGCGTGTTCGGCAGGCGCTTCACCTGAGCGAGCTTTGCGACGCCGGATTCAGCGCTGACTCCACCCTCATCGGTCTTGGCTGCCTTGCGCTGGTCGTAGCCCGCGACTTCTCCTTCGACTCGTTCGCCGGTCTTACGATCGATCAGGTAGGCTTCAATGTTCTTGAACGCTTCTTCGACGGCTGCCTGGTCCGGCGAAGCGCCAGCCTCTAGCAAGCCGGCGACGCGCAGGATGTTCTTCTGCTTGTCGAGGCGCTTGTTCGTGGTCTGCTTCTCGCGCAGTGCCACCGCTAGCGACGACACGGCGGCCGAGCAAACGACGCACATCGCAGTAGCAAAGAAGACGATGAACAGTCCTTTGTCCTTGTTAACTGGCAAGTCGCACCTCCCGCCGTTTGATGTTCGACTTCACGACGAAGTAGTCGATCATTGGTGCAAAAACATTCATGAATAGGATCGCCAGCATCATCCCCTCTGGGTAGGCCGGGTTCAGCACGCGCACGAGCACGCACAGGACGCCTATCAAGAAGCCGTAGATCCAGCGCCCTGTGTCTGTATTCGTCGCCGACACCGGATCGGTTGCCATGAAGACGGCGCCAAATGCGAAGCCTCCGACGACCAGGTGCCACTGCCACGGAACGTCGAGGAATTGGTTGGTCGGCGAGCTGAACTGATTCAGCAGCACAGACATTGCGAGCATGCCCAAGAAACAGGAGAGCATGACGCGCCAGCTACCGACCCGGGTGACGATCAATATGAAGGCGCCGATCAGGCAGGCGAGCGTCGAAGTCTCGCCCATTGAGCCGGGGATCGTGCCGATGAACGCGTCCATCCACTCGAACCCTTCGTCCTTGATCGCCTGCATCCCACCGTCGCTGCCGGCCGACAGTGCGGTCGCACCCGAGAAGCCGTCGAGAGCGCTGAGGTTGCTGGCGCCGGTCCAGACGTTGCCGGACAGCTGCGCGGGGTAGGCAAAGAACACGAACGCGCGCGCGGTCAGCGCCGGGTTCAGGATGTTCATCCCGGTACCGCCGAAGACCTCTTTGCCGATGATCACGCCGAAAGCGATTCCGACTGCGGCCTGCCACAACGGCATTGTCGGCGGCAGGATCAGTGGGTAGAGCAGGCCAGTGACGAGGAAGCCTTCGTTGATTTCATGGCGACGGACGATGCAAAACAGCGCTTCGAGTCCGCCCCCAACGATCATCGTGACCGCGTACAAGGGTATGAACAGCGCTAGTCCGTGGACGATGATTGCCAGCGGGGCAATGTTCTCCGGATCCGCCGCGTGCAGCTGCAGCCCGCACAGCTCGAACACTTTCGTGACGATCCAGCCGGCCTCAGCGTTGGCGTGTTGCGCAAACAGCAGCTGCGATTGCAGGCCCGTGTTGTAGATCGCCATGATCACGCACGGGACCAGGGCAATGACGACCGTGATCATCATGCGCTTGAGGTCGAGGGCGTCACGCACGTGTGCGCCGCCCTTGGTCTTCTCACCCGGCGTGAACAGGAAGGTGTCGTTGGCTTCGTACAGCGGGTACAGCCGCTCGAACTTGGCACCCTTCTTGAACATCTCGTGTTGTTTGTCGAGGATCGATCTGAGGAACTTCATCTAGCCCTCCTTCTCGATGCGCGTCAGCATGTCGCGCAACAGGGTCGTGATCGAAATCTTCGACGGGCACACGAATTCGCAGAGGGCAATGTCCTCTTCGGCGAGTTCGAGTACCCCGAGCTTCTCGGCCATTTCCAGGTCGTGGCTCGCGAGGGCTTTGATCAAGTAGGTCGCTTGAATGTCCATGGGCATGACCCGCTCGTAGCTGCCGATCGGAACGATCGCGCGCAGGCTGCCATTGGTGTCTGTGTTGAACGAGAACCGTTGTCGAATCAGCTTGCCGATGTAGGTGTTGGTGACCGAGAACTTGCTGGCTCCCGGTCCCATCCAGCCGAGGAACTGACGCGGGCTGCTGTCTTCGACAACCGACAGCTGGTGGCCGTAGCGACCGAGGTAGCCGGTTTCGCTGCCGGGGCTCGCGATCTCACCGCTCAACACGGATCCTGAGATAACTCGCGGCGTGGCCACCGATACGTTGTCCCCGAGGAGCTCCGCGGTCGCGGCGCCGCGGTGGGCCTGTACCAGCTGGTGTTTCGTGACGCCGGGTCCGACGATCGCAACGGTGTGTTCGGTCGGCAGCTCTCCGGTTTGCAAGAGGCGGCCGATCGCGACGACATCTTGATAGCCGACGTGCCACACCTTGCGTTTTGGTCCGACTGGACACAGTGCATTGATGTGCACGCCCGCGTTCCCGGACGGGTGCGGACCTCCGAACTCATGGCGCTCGATGCCCGGGACGTCGTACGCGTCGGACTTGGCACCGTTTCTCGTGCACAAGTACGTCTTGCCATCCGTGAGCTTGGCGACGGCCTGCGCACCGATGCGAAAGGCTTCCACGTTGTGCGCGAGAATCGCCTCGACGGGTGGCGCGAGGGGGCGGGAATCCGCCGCTGTGATGAAGATCGCCGCGGGCGTGTCGTCGCTGATTGCGACGCGCTCGAACGGACGCTGGCGGAGGCTTGGCCAGAGGCCCGAGCGACACAGCACGTCCTTGATCTGGTCGCGGCTCGCTTCTTGTACCGACAGCGTGCCGAAGTTCTCGGCGTCACTGCCATCGACTGCGACGACAACCGACAGCACGCGACGACGAGCGCCGCGGTTGATCGCCTTCACTTCCCCGGCGGCTGGCGCGGTGTACTGGACGGCCTCGTCGCGTCGATCGACGTAGAGCGGGGTGCCCCGCTTGACGCGATCTCCGACTTTGACCAGGAGTCTGGGCTTGATCCCAACAGAGTCGTGCGGAAGAAGTGCGACCTCGGTCGGCGCTTTCCCCGCAACGATATCTGTCGAATCGAGCCCTCCGGCGATCGGGATCTCGAGACCCCGTCGAATCGTGGTTACCGGCATCGGTCTTCTATCCGTTCCGTTGCCATGCGCTCCCAATAAGACCGGAGCATTCGGCGCGCGCCGTGCTGTGTTCCTAAGATCGGAAACGCAGCCCCGACAACGCAGTCATCTTCGTATTGTTTCGCTGCTAGCGTATGGAAACCAGGCTTGGCGGAGCACCTGATCCCTACCTTTCAGGGCAGGAATTATAGGTCGATTCAAAAGGGGAAAAAGGCAAGAAGGGGGGCTTTTTGGAGCATTTTCGGGCACTCTGAAACGCGGTTCCCGGGGGACGGGGACCGCAGGAACGCCACCCGGAAAACCCAGTCGGGAATGACCGAGACCAACAGCTACTCAGTGGACGGCGGCGCCTTGGCCCGGTCCAGGCGCCAGTGGATCGCGGGGGCCCTCGTCACGCTCCCGCTGTTGGCGACGTTCGTGTTCATGGTCCTCGAGGGGTGGGGGTTCCTGGATTCCCTCTACATGTCCGTGATCACCCTCAGTACGGTGGGCTACCATGAGGTCAACCCACTCTCGGACCCAGGCCGGGTCTTCGTGATCCTCTACATCGTCGTCGGACTGGGGATCTTCGTGGTGGGGACGGCAGAGCTGGGCGAGGTGATCCTGCGGGGTCAGCTGCGCCGGGCGTTGGGACAGCGACGCGTGGATTCCATGTTGAAGACCTTGTCGGGGCACTTTGTCGTCTGTGGTTACGGCCGGATGGGGTCGAGCCTGTGTCGTCATTTGGCAGCCGAGGGGCGTTCGTGCGCGGTCGTCGATCGTGACCCGACCCGGCTGGAACAAGCGCAGGCGGATGGCTGGCCAACAGTGGTCGGCGACGCGACCGATGACAGTGTTCTCGAGCAGGCAGGGCTGGCCAGGGCCTCGGGTCTCGCCACGGTCCTTCCCAGTGACGCTGATAATCTCTATGTTGTTCTTTCGGCTAGGCTTGCGTCGGCGGACATGATGATTCTCGCGCGCGCGACGGACCTGCGAACTGACGAGAAGTTGAAGCGCGCGGGTGCCAACCGGGTCGTCAATCTGCACGAAGCCGGCGCCCACAAGATGGCCCGTCTGCTGACGAAACCCAGCCTCGCCGACTTCATCGAGATCTTGGGTATCCCAGGCGAAGGGCTCGAGCTGGCGCAGTTCGCCGTGTCCGAAAAGGCGCCATATTGTGGACACGCGCTCGCCGACACGGACTTTCAGCAGAAGGGCGTCATCATTATCAGTGTCCAGAAACCAAATGGGGAGTGCCTGATGCCGCCGAACGCCCAGACCGTTCTCGAAGCCAATGACAAGCTGACCCTGCTCGGGGCCGTCGCCGGCATGAAGGGGTTGCTCCCCGAGAATCACGGCTCGGCATGAACGTCAGTCCCGACGAGAAGGAACCCGAAACGCGTCTCGGTGGCAGTGGCATCGCGACCGGGATTGGCGTTGGGCTGGCCCTCGGGGTCGCGATCGGGCTGATCACAGGTAGATTGCAGTTCTGGCTGTTGATCGGCTTGGCGATCGGTGCTGGCCTCGGCACGACCGGCGTCCTCACCCCGAAGCGGCGGCGTTAGCGATGCACATCCGCGCCGCGAGAAGCGATGAGAGCGAACTGCTGCATGCGATCTGGCTGCGATCCGTGCGGGCGACACACGATTTCGTCGCCGCAGACGACCTGCAGTCGTTCATCCCGCTGGTGCGCACCTATTTGACGACCGCGACGGATCTCGACGTGCTTTGCGACGGGGATACGGTCATCGGTTTCATGGGAATGACGGGCAGTCAGATCGACATTTTGTTTCTCGAGCCAGACCACCTGCGTCGCGGCGGGGGACGGCTGCTGATCGATCACGCGCGGGCGCGCCACGGCGAACTGACAGTCGACTGCAACGAGCAGAACGTCGCCGCGTGTCGGTTCTACGCTGCGTGTGGTTTCGTCGTCGAAGGGCGCTCTCCACTCGACACGACAGGGCGACCGTATCCACTCGTGCACATGCGCTGGCGTCAGTAGCCGACGGCCGCTCCGCCGCCGCGCGGATCGGTGGCGCCATGTACCGTTCCACCCTCGATGTCGACGCTGATGAGTTGAAAATCGCCGATCCGCTGGCGCAGGCGGAGTGCGTGCCCACGCTTGCGCAAGTTGTCGAGCACGTCGCGCGGTATCTCTGGTTCGTAGTCGATGCGATCCGGGATCGACTGATGGTGAAACTTCGGTGCGTTCACGGCCGCCTGTGGTGCCAGCCCATACGTGACGAGGTTCAGAAACACCTGCAGCACGTTCGTGATGATCGTCGGGCCACCGGGCGTGCCGAGCACATGCTCTACGCGTTCCTTCTTGTCCAGTACGATCGTCGGCGACATAGACGACAGCGGTCGGCGACCGGGACGCACCAAGTTGGCTTCGCCCTGGACCAAGCCGTATTGATTGGGCTGCTCGGGGCGCGTCGCAAAGTCGTCCATCTCGTTGTTGAGGAGGAAGCCAGCCCCCTTGACGAGCGCCTTGCAGCCGAAAGCGCCATTCAGGGTCGTTGTAATCGCCACCGCATTGCGATGGCGGTCGACGACCGCGAAATGGGTTGTTTGCTCACTCTCGTCGACTCCTTTGGCGGGTGCCGCGAGGCTGGAGGTAGGCGTGGCTTTGTCGAGCTGCATCGAGCTGAGGGACTTTTCGATGTGGGCGCGCGACAACAGCCGCGGCAGTGGCAGTTCTTGTCCGTCGGGGTCACCGAGGTAGCGGTTGCGGTCCAAGAACGAGCGGCGGAGGGCTTCGCTGATGACGTGAATCGATGCCGAGGAGTTGTGGCCGTAGCGTGACAACGACAAGTACTGCAGCATCGTCAGCGTTTGCTGCAGACAGAAACCACCTGACGACGGGGGTGGCATGGAGATCACCGTGTGCCCGCGATAGCCGAAGCGAATTGGTGTTCGCTCGATGGGCTTGTAGCCAGCCAGATCTTCAGCCGTGATGATGCCGCCTGCGCGCTTCATCTCTGCGACGATCGCTGCGGCAACCGTGCCTTTGTAGAAGCCGTCGCGACCTGACATCGCAATGCTGTCGAGGGTCTGCGCAAGCTCGGTCTGCACCAGCGGGGCGCCGGCAGCGAGCGGCTTGCCATCGGGGTAGAACAGGGCGGCCGTGGCTGGGAACTGCTGCATCTTCTCGGCAATAGATTTGGCCGCCAGAAAGTCGGCGGTGCGTTTGGGTAGCGCAAAGCCACCGCGCGCCAGTCGAATAGCTGGTGCTAGGACTTTGCTGCGCTCCATCGTTCCCCAGCGCTCCAGCGCATGCAGCATTCCGGCGACCGAGCCGGGTACGCCGGCCGCAAGTGGGCCGAGGGTTGCAGCGTCGGGGCGACCGGCGTCTGCAGCATCGATGTACAGACGCGGGTGCGCTGCGGCGGGGGCCGTCTCACGGAAATCGAGCGTGATCGTCTCAGGACCGTCTTCGCCGCTGACGACGGCGACCAGGAAGCCCCCTCCGCCCAGGTTGCCCGCGGCCGGATACGTGACCGCCAGCGCGAACCCGACGGCGACGGCAGCGTCGACGGCATTGCCCCCCTGGCGCAAGATATCGACGCCGATTTCGGCCGCCAGCGGTTCGGCGGCGACGACCATTCCGCTCTTGCCAACCACAGCCGGAGGATCGGCGCTCCATACAGGGCCAATCAGTAGCAGGACTCCGAGGAGTGAACGTAGGGCGACGGCAGCGGACATCGCGGGGCCTTCTCTCGTCAGGCAGTCGAATCAGACATTGTCTCCATAGCGCTGATCGCAGCGCCCAGATACTCCACCGCAAAACTGGACGCTTGTCACCCTGTTTGGCGCTCCCAGGCATGTCATTGACAGCAGGGGGCAGGGCTTCGAAGATGGGAAGCTTCGAACAGCAATCTTTCCCGTCGTGAGGAGTCCCCGTGCGAGCGTCCATCTGTTGCTGCTTGGTACTGTTGGTTGTTTCTGGCTGCGCCGGCTCTCAGCGGCGCGGTGGCGAGCGCGTTGCCGAGCCTCGACCTCTTTGGGAATTCAAAGAGATGACGGTCACGAAAGAGCAAGCCAAAGAGATCGCCATCAAAGAGATCGCGGATCGCCGACCCAACACCAAGGCGTCGCAAGTCAGTGCCCACTTGTCGGTCGTCGCCGATCAGGTGAACTCACATGGTGAACGGCTCTCCAAGAAGGGGGAGCGACCGATGTGGAACGTGAGTCCATCCGGTGTCGGGGATGTCAGTTGGCAGGTGACGATCGATGCCGTCAGCGGCGAGGTGGTCTTCGCGTACGTGATCGACGGCTAGGCTGTCTGCACCGAAAATGGCTGCTGATCAACAACTGACCGCTGCTGAAGAACGCTTCGGGCCTGGAGTCCGCATCCCGCCGCCAGTCGTCTTGGCGACGTGGATTGGAATCGGCCTGTTGTTGCGGTGGTACTTTCCGACACCGCTCTTGCCGCAGCTGGTTGCGTGGTGGAGCGGCGGCGTGCTGATCGTTGCCGGTCTCGGCACGCTCTCTTGGTGTCTGCAGCAGTTCCGCAAGAATGAAACGGCGTTGTTGCCGCACCGGCCGGATTCGAAGTTGATCTTGGGTGGCC
The DNA here is from genome assembly GCA_039028735.1 of Planctomycetota bacterium. Classification (GTDB taxonomy): domain Bacteria; phylum Planctomycetota; class UBA8108; order UBA1146; family JAJFFE01; genus JBCCHQ01. The sequence continues at coordinate 18,074 of JBCCHQ010000066.1, forward strand.
TGTACCGTCACACTCGCAACCCGATCTACCTGTCGTTGGTCGTGATCCATATCGGCACCGGGCTCGCGTTCAATAGTGGGGTTGTCCTGGCGATGGTGATCCCGCTGATCTTGACCTTGCAGCTGTATGTGATTCGCAAGGAAGAGCGCTATCTGACCCGACGCTTTGGCGCCTCGTATGAAGAATATTGTCGCAGCGTACGACGCTGGCTCTGAAAGAGGTTCGCATGGACACCGATGCAACGTTGACGCAGCTAGAGCAGGCGCAGGAGAAGGGCGGAGCCGAGCAAGTGTTCGCGCAGATGATCGCGACGTTGCGCGAAGAGAAGCGGCTGGCCGAGGTCTTCGACGTTCTGCAGATGCAGGCGCGGCACCGCTACGGACTGCCGCTGCTCGGCAACCTCGACCTAGCGCAGCTGCCGGCCGATACCAAGAAGCAGCTCGATGAGGACTTCCTGCAGGCGTGTCGCCGCACTGGAGAGTTGTTTCTCGAAAGCGGCGACATTCCGGGCGCCTGGCCCTACTTCCACAAGCTACAAGACTACGGACCCGTCGGCGATGCGCTGGAACAGTGGACACCAGGTGGTTCCGACGACACGCCCATCGAGGTGTTGATCCAGATCGGCTACGCCCAGGGCGCGCACCCGGCGCGCGGCTACCAACTGCTGGTACAGAACCGAGGTACCTGTGACGGGATCTCGATGCTCGAGCAGAGTTTCCCGTTCGGCCCGTCGATCAAGGAGCAGTGCGTCGGCCATCTCGTCCGATATTTTCACGAGGAGCTTCGCGTGTCGCTGGTACGCGAGCTCGGCGATAGCGCCACGAATGACGACGCAGAGGCCGACCTGGCGACGCTGCTGGAACGCCACGGTACGAAACTGGGGCAGAGTTGCCCCGTAGACGACTCACACCTGCAAGCAGTGCTGCGTTTCTCGGTCGCGCTCACCGGCCCCGAGGAACTCGCGCTCGCGAACCAGATCGCCGACTACGGTGCGCTGCTGGCGCAGTCCTACAGCTACAGCGAGAAGTCGCCGTTTCAGGATTACTATCGCGACTACCGGATCTTCCTACGCGGGCTCACTGGCGTAGAGAAGGATGCCAACACGGCCGTCGACCACTTCCGCGCCAAGCTGCAGCTCGAAGGAGCCCCGCAGTTTGCGGCGGAAGTCTTCGTGTACCTGCTGCACCGTGTGGGTCGCGACGACGAAGCCATTGCGACGTTCCGTGAGCACCTGGGGAGTGCCAGCTCGCTCAGCATCTCGCCGACCTTGTACGACCTCTGCGCCAGTGCCGGCGATGGCGCTGCCCTCTGTGACAAGGCACAGGCAACCGGAAGCCTCGTCGAGTACGCTGCCGGCCTATTGATCTAGTTATGTCGGCTGGCGAGGGCGCGCGGACCTCTTGGCGAGCGAGTGCCGGGGGTGGCTTCTCTTTTGGGAGTTCATTGCGGATGACAGCGCGGGGTCACCAGAGCTGGCGCCGGCGTCTTGCCAAGCTCCGTGTGCTGGCCCCACGCCGGGGTCGTAACCAGCTCCGCCGCTGGTATCGACGCTTCGTCTTTCGCGGGGCCATGCGGTTGTTCCTGCGACGTCCGGAGTTGGCGCTGGATTGCGAGCACACACTTCTGCGCGACTTGGTCTACGGTTGGGACAATGTCGAGTGGAGTGCTCGCGAGGACTACCTGCGCTGTTGTCTGCAGGATGCGTTACAAACACAAGAGCCGATTCTCGAGTGTGGTTCCGGGCTGTCGACGCTGTTGGTCGGAGCGTTGGCCCAACAGCGTGGCGTTTCCGTGGAGTCTTTGGAGCACGTTCCGGAGTGGGCCGAGCGTGTATGCAGGTTGCTGGCTCGCAACGGAATCTCCGGCGTGCGCTTGAACTTGGCGCCGCTCGTTGATCACGGGGAGTACTGCTGGTACTCCGTGCCGGAGCAGTTGCCGAAGAAGTTCGGCTTGGTGATCTGTGACGGGCCCCCGGGAGCGACCAAGGGGGGGCGCTACGGTTTGGTTCCCGTTCTTCGTACGCACCTGGCGCCAGGCTGTATCGTCCTGCTCGATGATGCGAACCGGGTCGAAGAGCAGGCGATTGCGAAGCGATGGAGCGACGAGTTGGGCGCCACTTCGGAGCGACTAGGCACGCAGCGTGCTTACATACGACTGAAGCTACCAACGACTTGACGTAGGTGGAGAAATTGGCGGACTGGGACGAGGCTTGGCGGTACGGATACTTCGACGCGGACGAAGCCTCCGAGTACCAATGCATGCAGCGCAATCACGAGCGCCTGCGCGCGTTCCACGTCCAGCACCAACAGCGCCTCGGGGGACACTTCTACATCACCGTTGTACCTCGCACGTTGGACCTGCTCTCGTGCAGCTTGCGGTGTCTTCCGTCGACGACGAAACTCTTCTTGATCCTGAACGGGCTCGACGAGTGGGAGCGGGAGCACGTGCGGCGTCGATATCCGCATTTGCCCGCGTGCGAGCTAGAGACCGAAGGGACCAGCATTCTCTACGATCGAGTGCTCGATATGTTGCTGGAGACCAACAGCGTCGACTTCGGCATCCTCGACCAGGACTGCTTCGTCCTCGATCCGTCGCTCCTCACCCGTCTGCGCATGCGCCGCAACGATTTTGCGATCTCACCTTTCGTGACCCACAACCGGGCCGCGAGCATCGCATTTCCACGCACCTACTTCTTGTTCTTCAAGGTCAAGACCCTGCAGAGCCTTCGGAACCAGTATCGACTGAGTTGCAAGCGCTGTTGGACGATTCCGGCAAACATTGTGCAACAATTGCAGGCGCTTGGCTTCGGCTATCAGAACTTCCCGCACGATTCGATGGACTACTTCGACAACTTCCAGTTGTTGTGGGGGATCGCCATGGCGAACGGATTCACATTCCTGCAACCCAGGCAGTTGCGACGCTGGAGCCGGATCCGAGGGCGCAGGTTCCGGGTTGTCCATGTGGGTGCTGGACACAACTACCTCACCGACGAATGGCGCGATCAGATGCCCGCGCGCCTCGCCGCATATTCGGAGCTGTCGCAGCTAGACCAAGAGAAGCTGCGCGCCGCGGCTTTCTGCCACTACGCTCATCTCGTGATCTTGGAGCACTCTGACGATGATGAGTTGCGACAGCGGTATCTGCCGTTCTTCGGGAACTACGAAGACTCGAGCGGCGTGCTTCAGCAGTTTGGATCGGTCATCTCGGGTCCAAGTCGGGAGAAGATGGAGGTCCTGGTGCAGCACCTGCGGCGAATCGGTACCTCTCGAGGATAACGTGAGTCTTGGCGCGTTCGCCTTGGGCGCCGCGATCGGTTAAGGTCTCGCCAGAGTGGACACTGGAGGAGGCGACAACGTGGTAGCAGAGCACTCGGCGGCTGGGGACAAGCACTCACCCGATGCGGCACGGCGCATTTCTGATACCGTCCAGGGCTTTCGCCCGGTACCGCGCACCGGTGTCATCTATGTGATGACGGAAGCTGCGAGGCATGGCTACACCGCCGACTCGCCAGATTGGGCGAACCTCGGTCAAGGAGCTCCTGAGACGGGGGCACTTCCGGGGGGCGCCGCGCGCCGTCACGTGATTGAGATTGACGATGTCGATCACGAATACACCCCTGTCGACGGCTTGCCCGAGCTGCGCGAGGCGATCGCTCGCCTTTACAACGAGCGCTACCGCGTTGGCAAGAAGAGTCAGTACACTGCCGACAACGTGTCGATCTGTTCGGGAGGACGGTTGGCGCTGGCGCGTGTCGTTTCGACACTCGGCCGCACGAACGTCGGTCATTTCCTGCCGGATTACACCGCGTACGAAGAGCTTCTGGGGACGTTTGGAACCTTCGTTGCGATCCCCGTAATGCTGTCTCCTGATCGCGGCTACGAATTCACGGTGGGAGAGCTCGAGCAAGAGATCCTTGGGCGCGGACTGTCGGCTTTGTTGCTGTCGAATCCTTCCAACCCGACTGGCAAGCTGATTCGCGGCGATGCTCTACAGTCGTGGATCGAGTTGGCGCGATCGGTGCGATGCACTGTGATTACCGACGAATTCTACAGCCACTATGTCTACGACGGCGACACCCCCGTGTCGGCCGCAGCCTATGTTGACGATGTCGATCGTGATCCGGTGATCGTCCTGGACGGGGTCACGAAGAATTGGCGCTATCCAGGCTGGCGCGTGTCTTGGACGCTGGGGCCGAAGCCGGTGATTCAAGCGCTCGCCTCGGTCGGTAGTTTCCTAGACGGTGGCTGCGCTGGGGCGATGCAGCGTGCGGCAGCGAAGGTCGTGACCTCGGAGATCGCTGACAAAGAAGCCGCATCGATTCGGCGCGCGTTTGCACCGAAATGCGAAGCCATGATCGATGGCCTCGCCAAGCTGGGTGTCGAAGTGAATCCTGCACCCGCAGGGAGCTTCTACTGCTGGGGAAACATTGAAGGGCTCCCTGACAGTGTCCGAACGGGGCGACGCTTGTTCGAAGCAAGCCTCGAGGAGGGACTGATCGTCGTCCCCGGTCATTTCTTCGACATCAATCCCGGGCAGCGGCGTTCCGAACGACCCAGCCGCTTTCGCCACTACGCGCGCTTCTCGTTTGGTCCGTCGATGGAGGTCGTCGAGCGCGGTCTCGCCAAGTTGGGGCGCGTTATCGACGGAGCGGTTCGCTAAGACGAGAAGAGGGGGTCCTGATGACCGAAGTTGGCTTTGAGCACCGGCAGTATCTGATTCGCCGCAAGGTCCTGACGATTCTGGGCGCGAAGTTCCACATTTACGACTCCGACGGCAATGTGGTTCTGTTCAGCAAGCAGAAGGCGTTCAAGCTCAAGGAAGACATTCGTGTCTATACCGATGACACGATGGCGGAAGAGCGCTTGATGATTCGTGCGCGCAGCATTATCGACTTCAGCGCTGCCTACGACGTCGTCGACTCCGTTTCGCAGCGGAAGATCGGCGCACTGCGTCGCCAGGGGATGAAGTCGTTCGTACGCGACTCGTGGCAGATCCTCGATGCAGACGACAATTTGATCGCGCCACTCGAGGAAGACAGTACGGCGATGGCACTCGTACGGCGCTTCCTGGCGAATCTCATTCCACAGAAATTCCACGTCGATGTCGGTGGCAAGCCCGCGGTGCGCTATGCGCAGCGCTTCAACCCGTTCATCTTCAAGATGGACGTGTCCCTGGACTCAGCGAGCGACGGCGTGATCGACCCACTGCTGGCCTTGGCTGCAGGAATCTTGCTGGTCGCCATCGAGGGGCGGCAAGACGGGTGAGCGGCCGGTTCGCCCTCGATTGCCTGGAATGCGGGGCTCGTTTTGACGTGCCTTCCTCACAACGCGGCGGCGTCGTGAACTGCCCAGAATGCAGCGCCCTACAAGACGTCAAGGGGCGTCCGGAGTGGCTGTTTCGGCTGTTGGTCAGCGCGGGCTTCGTCGGCGTGCTGCTGGTGAGCTTCATCCTTTACAAGCTACTCGGACCGGCGGCAGGTGGGATATCGCTTTGTCTTGGGTTGTGCGTGTTGGGCGCAGTTGCGATCGCAAGTTGACGCGAGTGCCTGTGGCGTCTACTGTTTCGTTGAGGAGGAACCCTATGCAAGCTGTGCTGCGATTCAATTCTCTGCGAGACTCTGTGTACTTTTTGGCTTTCTGGGCTATCTGGGCGGCGGGTCCGTTGGCGTTCGCAGGGCCCCCAGATTTCAGCCAAGGGGGGATGGGCACGTACGAGTACTCCATCACTGACGCGACAGCCCCGGAGGGCTTGTTGTACTCCCACGGGATCTGGATGGGGATTACGAACGATCCAACGATTCAGGGGTGGTCGTTCAGCGTTTGTCACGATAGCACGACCAGCGACGTTTGCGGTCTCGAGACCACCTCGTTCGTCCAGGCACTGAACCCGATCGCAGGTCTCTTCTTCGAGTCTTTGGGATTCGACGATCGCGCCACTGTGATCCCTGGATCTACCGATGGGGCGTGGCAACTGATCGTCATCGATCAGTTTGCTAGCTTCTTCTTTCCAACGAACGGTAACCACGAAGTCTGTGTCGTGAGCTACCTCGCAGATCCCGGGACCGCCGGGACGGTTACGTCGACGAGCATCTGCAACGACTCCGGCAATCCCCAAGTGGAGGCGGTGATCGTCTGTTGCGGAGGGCAGTCGATTCACGATGGCAACATGCTGGTAACAGGGAGCGCGACGACGACGCACACGGCGTCTTCCGATCAGTGGTCTTTCCGCGCTGATCCACTGTCCGTGCTCTACTGTCTGTCGACTGGCGGCTGCATCGTCTGCAATCATTCGATTGACCTCGAGATCGCGAACACGGCTGCGAATACGACGCTGACAGAAGGTGCCGGCTTTGCGTTCGCGCTCACGTACGACTCGAACTTCATCACCGTGAATGGAGTGGCGCCTGGCGCGGGGCTCACGGCGCTCAATGGTGGCCTGGGCCCAGACTTGTTCGTGTCCAATGACACCGGCAGTGGCATCAGCGTCCAAGTGTTGAACACCGAGCTTCCCATGATTCCTGGATTTCCGTACCAGCCCGAGTTGAGTACTTGGAGTGGCCAGGCCGCGGTGGTTCTCGATGTCTCCGTGAACACCACGTCGCTTGCAGGCAACTTGTTGGGTGCGACGACGACTCTCTCGTGGGGTGACGCGGGCGACGGTGTATCGAATTCCATGACCATTTTCTGTGGGCAAGAGAGTTTGATTCCGCTCGCAGAAATTGCCTTGGAAGACATAGATATCTTGCTGGAGCCGCTGTTTGCTCTCGACTTCAGTCGTGGCGACTGCAACGGCGATGCTTCGATGGACATCGCGGACGTGATTTTCCTGATTGGTGGCTACCTGGCGATGCCGGCAACAGGACCGCCCGGCCTTTGTGCCGCCGCTTGCGACATCAATGGCGACGAGGGTATCGATATCGCGGACGTCTCCTACGGCCTGAACTATCTGCTGCTGGGTGGATCCATGCCGCCGCCACCGTTCCCAGGGTGCGATATCGTGGTGGGAGTAGACTGCCAGCAGACAACCGGGTGCCCCTAGAGGTGCGACCCAGATTCTTGGGCGCTCACCAGAGCGATCGTACGCGGTAGCACGTGCAGGGTGTAGCTGGCTGTCGACGCCAGGAGGTCACCATCGATGAGTAGCGGCGACGCTTGCGGCAGCGTGATCGTGACCGACTTGCCTTGCAGGTAGAGAACTTCATCAGTGAGCTCGACATGTGTTCCTCGCGCGACTTTTCGAAACAGGCTGGGGTATCGCCGGACCGGTAGCTCGCGCACAACGCAGATATCTACGAGGCCATCGTCGAGTACTGCCTGTGGGCACGGTATGAAGTTGCCACCCAGCGAGCGTTCGTTGCCCAGAAACAACGCGAAGCAGTCTTCTTCGTAGGAGTTGCCATCCACGGTGATCTTCGTCGTCTGCGCCCGGCCTCGAGGAGAGCGTCGCCAGGCGTGCGACGCGAGACCGGCACCCGATAAGATACGATAGATGTAGGGCCCCGCCGGAACGAACGCGGCGCGTAGGAGGCGGTTCTTGCGCAGAGCATCGTAGCGGTGTGCGACCTGCGCCGGAAACCCAAGAGCGCCACTCTGGAGCATCAGGTGTTCGCGCTCGTCGTCGTCGGCTCTCACAACGACAGTATCTACCAGCCGTGTCGTCTGATTCATGACTGCAGCGCGAAATGCGACCTCGGGATCCAATGGGATTCCTAGCCCTCGGGCCAAGTTGTTACCGGTTCCTGCCGGGACGATCCCCAACTCAGACGTGCCTGCAAAGCCGCGCAACCACGTGGCCGCGTAGTTGACAGTGCCGTCCCCACCAACGGCAATCAGGCGCCGGGGAGCGCGCTCGATCGCGCGAAGCTCGGCGAACGGTACCCAATCGAGCGCTGGAGCCGGGCTCATGCTGGCTGCGAGTTCCCGCAACTTATTGGCCACGCGCACGCCGGAGCGGGAGCCAGGGTTGTGGAGGACCAGCATGTCGTCGCCAGACGTCGTCAACTTGTTCCTACTTCGCATGCATGGGCCGGCAGAGGGCTTAGGCACTTCTCTTGGAGACGCATCTTGCACCTCGAACGCTTTTGGTGAAAGAGCGTGGGTACCGAAAGTCGCGAGTCGAGTGGCGTCCGACTACGGCGCGTCTACAATAAGGACACACGTCGCAACGCACGCACGGTGAACCCCCAGGAGGAACGCATTGCACTGCCCCGAACCTAGTCGCACTCGCGCTCACACGTGGCTGGCATGCCTGTTGGCAGCTGGCTTGGTGTTGTTCGCGGCGCAACCGTTGTCTGGCGCAGATACGTTTCGACGAGGCGATTGTGAGAACGATGGTGACCACGACCTCGTCGACGTGGTCGTCTTGCTGAACTACCTGTTTGTAGGTGGTGCCTCGCTCGCATGCGACGACGCTTGTGACTGCGATGACAATGGGGTCTTGGATCTGATCGATCCGATTGTTCTGTTGGGTGGATTGTTCACGGGAGGGACTCTGCCGCCGCCGTGGCCAGAGTGTGGCGCCGACAATACTGCCGATGCGTTGGGTTGCGCGAATCCGACTCCTTGCGTCGAGCCATCGGACATGCCGACGATCTTCCGCATCAACGCCGGGGGGCCTGCCGTCGTCACTGGCGGCAACACTTGGGAGGCCGACACGTTCGTAACCGGTGGCGGCACGTTCGCTACTGGGCAGCCGATTGCGTGTACGACCGACGATCTCTTCTACCAATCAGAACGCTATGGCAACTTTACGTATTCGATCCCTGTGAACAGCCAAGGTGAGTTCGAGGTTGTCTTGCACTTCGCCGAGTTGTTTTTTGGCGCACCAGGGGGACCTGCCGCCGTCGCAGGGCAGCGTGTCTTCAGCGTCGCGATCGAGGGGCAGCCGGTCCTCACTAGCTACGACATTTTTGCCGACGTCGGTACGTTGACGGCAACGACCAAGACCTTCACCACTGTCATCGACGACGGTGCGTTGACGATTCAATTCACGACACTCGTCGACAACTCGAAGTTGTCGGCAATTGAAGTGCGCGGCGACAACAGCGCGCCGCCACCACCTCCACCTCCACCGCCACCACCTCCACCCGTCTTGTCCCTGGACAGTTGGCAGCGCCACGTCATCGACAACTCGGTGCCGTATCGGTGTGCGTTCATCAGTGGTGCCGACATCGATGGAGATGGAGACAAAGACATCATCACCGGTGCCTGGTGGTACGAGAACCCCGGCAGCAACAGCGCCGCATGGGTCGAACACACCGTGGGTGGCACGATGTACAACATGTCGTACGTCTATGACTTCGACAATGACGGCGACAACGACATCCTCGGCACGGAAGGGCAGTACGAGAGCGTAGCGATGGTTTGGGCTCGCAACAACGGCAGTGGCTCGTTCACAGTGCTCAACAATGTCGACGATGGCGTCTCGACGTTTTCCGAGCCGTTCACGTCGGGCGTCGTACTGGATGTGTTCCAGAGCGGAGGCGCAGAGCAGATCGCGTTCTCGTGGAATGGGGGCGAGAACGGGAGTTCGCAGATGCAGATGCTGACGATACCGTCGAACCCATCCACTCAGCAGTGGACCATTGCCAACTTCCATCCTGGGACCCTGGGAGAGGGGTTGAGTGGTGGAGACATCGATGGCGATGGAGATGTGGATCTGTTCCAGGGTACGCACTGGCTGCGGAACAACGGTACGAGCTGGACGCAGTTCACGATCGCGAGCTTTGGGCCGCACGTGGATCGAAACCGCTTGGCCGACATCGATGGCGACGGCGATCTCGATGGCGTCCTGGGTTTCCTCAATGGGGGTTCGAGCATTGTCTGGCTGGAGGCGCCGAATGATCCGACCCAGCCCTGGACGGTGCACACGATCAACTCGGGTGTTGCCGGGGGATTGAGTCTCGACGTTGCCGACATGGACAACGACGGGGACGTCGATGTCGTCCATGGAGAATTGTGGGGGCCGACGCGGGCGTTCGTCTACGAGAATGTCAACAACGGCGCATCATGGGTCGTGCACCAAATCGACAACGGCCAGAACATCGAGCACCACGACGGCACGCGACTGGTCGATATCGATGACGACGGGGACCTCGATGTTCTCACGCTGGGATGGAACAACCTGAAGGTCTGGATGATCGAGAACACCGCGATCCCGTAGTAAGTCACGTCTCGCTAGTTGGAGATGATCACCGGCGTCATGATCGCTGGTAGTACAGCGCTGACCGCAACAGCGGTTTGCAGGGCTTGAACTGCTTCGGCCGTTGCTTTTCCCACTTCTTCACCATTGACCACACGCTCGATGCGGGTTTTTCGCTCCTTCAACTTCTTGTTATCGAAGACGACTTGCAGCAGGTTCGAGCTGTTGGCGAGGGAGAGCAACACTATCGTTCGCGGGTCGATGTCGCGCGTCTGCGTGAAGATTGCTTTGTGCAGTCGGTCGATGATCGCCATCTCTGGCTTGGGGTCGACCTCGGGGTAGATCTTGCGCGTAAAGATCAAGAGGACCTTCTTGGCATCGGCGCGCAAGATGCGCCGCTTGCAGAGGCCTTCGGCCACTCGTTGTTTGATGTTGCTGAGCCCGGCGCAGCGCCCGACCCAGTCTGCGAGTGTCTTGGGCCATTTGGCAGCGCTAATGTTCTGCAGCGCTTCGTCGAGCAACGAATCGTCGACGGTTTGCGTCGACACCACAGAGACGAGCCGCTTCTTGTCGTTCTCGTTGACGCGAATGCGCTCGCGCAGCAGGAGCTCCGTCAAGATTGCGCCACCGAGCGCTTGTGCGTACCAAGTGCCATTGGCGATCGTGCCGGCTTCGTCTTTGAGAGCGAGCAGCAAGATTTCTTCATAGAGGTATAGGTCGTCCTTGTTGGGCATTGGTGCTCCTTTCGTGGTGTGGATGGCCGCGTCAGTCCGTTGCTGCTCTCAACACGCACACAGTGCCGGTTGAGCGCCAAACCAGAGGGCGTTGAGGGTAGCAGCGCCTTTGCGAGCTGCGAATAGCAACTCTGGGACCACTTGGGGAGGCCCCTAGCCATTTACCGCAGCGTCCGATGCCAAGCAGCCATCTGACTTGTCGATGGAGCCATCGGGAAGAATTTCCAAATTAGTGCGCAATGAATCGCAACGTCGTGCGTCATACCCCGCACGAGCACGTTGCTCGTCGTCTTGTTGATCAGAAATGCAGAGGATTTCGATGTCTGTTTTGTTGTGCAAACCCCAGTTCGAGCTGTTCCCGCGACCGCAGGCGGTGCGGCGCTTCGGTTTCCCCGATGCGCAGCCGCAGCGTTTTCGCAATGAGCAGTTTCGCAATGAGCTTCCGGAAGAGCAGTTTCCAGATTCGGAAGATCTGCGTGCAAGCTGGGGTTGTCCAATGAAGTCCTGACCGCAACTGTCGAAAGACGCAAAGGGCCTTCCCGGACAACCGGGGAGGCCCTTTTTTTTGTGTCGTGCGCGAGTAGCTCAAAGGTCGAGCGCCTTCGTGAAGAGGAGGAGGTGCAGGTTCGATTCCTGCCTTGCGCACTTTCTGGGCGACTGGTGGAAGTGGCGAACACACTTGCCTTTCAAGCAAGAGAGTCCGGGTTCGAGCCCCGGGTCGCTCATTCTTTGAAGAAATCAAACGTCGGGGCGTGGCGCAGTCTGGGCAGCGTACTGGCTTTGGAAGCCAGGGGTCGGGAGTTCAGCCCCTGGTTATTGCAAAATTTTTGTTTATGTTCAAAATGCCTTGAAATTTACAATGAACATTTGATGTGATAAAATGAGTCTTTGTGAAAAATTTTAGACCGTTTGAGTAAATGGGTGTTGAGAATTTCGCGGCTGAAATAAAGCAATTTTGCGAGCTGCCGGACAGTGCATAGTACTACCTGTGGGTTCGAGCCGTAGCGAGGACTATATTTCAGAATGACTTGAAATTTACAGTGAACATTTGATGTGATAAAGCGAATCTTTTGTGAAATTTTGAGACCATTTGAGTAAATGCGTGTTCAGAATTTCAGACGCGGCTAAATCTAGTATTTGCGGATCCCGACCTCTAAAGTCTAAACCTAACCCTAACCCTGACTCTAAACCTAACCATAACCCTAACTCTAACTCTAAACCTAACCCTAACTTTGATAAAAAAAACAAAATTTAAAAACTGTCCCTACTAGGATTCGAACCCCACCAGGCTAGGATTGCAATGCTAGCGTGTGGAGAAGTGTATTTTTATTGAAACAACAAGTGTCGTTTTAATAAAAATGCACTTCTCCACTATAGTTCTTTGAGAGATTTGGCCTGATTAAGATTCTTAATCAGTAGAATTCCCCATACCCTTATCGTTTC
>JBCCHQ010000067.1:0-29616 GCA_039028735.1 Planctomycetota bacterium
AACGGTTCTAGCTTCTGTGGCGCGCCCACCGCGCCAACGTAGCTGCCAGGGTACTGCAAATCGCGTCCACAGAAAGCTGTTGTTAGGTGTCGATGCGGGAATCCCCTGGGTCTTCGACCGTTGGGATCACTGGTGAGAGGAAGGGATCATGGAGGTCCGCTATTTGACCGCGGACCAGGCGCAACACGCGGAATTCATTATCGTGTTCGGACTCAGCATCGTGGACGTACAGAAGGCCATGTGCCTCAGGGCAGTTGGCTGCCAGCCAACGCCACAGATCCAAAACAGTGGCATCGCGGTGGTTTGTCGACGCCACAAGAGTGAGTACCGCGCCTGCATTGCCGAGGTCGCGATGCAGTTCAAACCGGGTGTTCCCATGAGAGAGTCGGCCAAGTTCGGAGTCGATCCCGCCAAAATCCACTTGGGAGCCAAGATTCACCCAGCCGCGTGCTTCGAACACGGTACACCTAACGGTTCTAGCTTCTGCAGCGCGCCAGTCGCGCTTGCGTAGATGACAGTGTACGTGTAATCGCGACTGTAGAAAGCGGTTGTTAGGCAGAGTCACGCATAGCACCAGCAGCGCGTCGGTGAGTCCCCGCGGATCGACAGCAACGAAGGCGCGTGAGGGAGTCACCGCCCCACCCTGACCCGTCCGACCACGCGGTTGCGCAACACGAATAAAACCGACGCTGCGGATTGGGTGCGTCCTGCCACGACTGGCTCGTGCCGGAACTTTGCTGGAACTGATTCAAGCGGCCGCATGAATCCAGTGACGCTGCTAACACTGATACGACCAACACGAGGGAAGGCCTCACCCAGGTAGTCCGCGAAGGGCGCCGCGATTGCCGAAGCCACCGTTCTGCCTAACGGTTCTAGCTTCTGCAGTGCGCCCACCGCACAGCGTGATTGATTGTACGCCCAATCGCACCTGCAGAAAGCGGTTGTTGGGCGGCGTCACCAAGTCGGGCCGGGATTGTCGGTCTCGTTGCATTCGAGCACTTCGGCAATGAAGAGCTCGTGGCTGCAGACACCCCTGTGCCCGAATCTACCTGCGGGGCCGAGCCTTCCGCGAACACGCATTCTGTAGCAGCGCCCAGGACCGCGAGGGTCTTCCGGCGGCCAGTGTGGCAACGAGAATCCGGCGGGTAGATGCGGGCGGTACTTGTGCACCCTGGGAAAGAGACCAAAGAACTTGCGCCCTTCACACACGGCGAATCGCGTTACTTCCCAGTGGGCAACGTAGACGCCGTCGAACTCTCGCGATTCGCTCGGGTCCGTCATACGTTCAGTCCGCCCAACGGTTCTAGCTTCTGCAGTGCGCCCACCGCACTGCGTGATTGATTGTACGTCCAATCGCACCTGCAGAAAGCGGTTGTTAGGCAGAGTTGCAATGAGCCCGACCTAATCCGACAGCTTGAGGACCGTGTAGTCGCCGAGTTCGCGCCATTTGTCAGGACGGAGCTTCCGATCAACGGCAACTGCAGGTGCGAAGACCGTATTCGCGCCTGGGAAGGTGACTACGTAAGACGGCCTAAGGTCATGCATCTGGGGAGGAGAATGTGACACCCAGATCTTGGCGTTCTCCGGCATATGTGGACGCACCAACGCTAGATACGCGAGGAAGTAGATGGCGAGCGCAATCGGCACGCTTGCTAAGCCGAGCAGGATTCGTCGACGTGTAGGGAGCCGCACAATCCGCCTAACAGGTCTTATGCGGAGTAGGGGGTGCCTATCTCGGCATTGGTTTGATTTGGGTTCCGCATAACAGGGTGCGGGGTTGGTGAGGGAAGTTGCCCTCGGGGTGGATGTTAGGGGGTGAATGAGGGGGTGGCAATGGGGAGGTATGCGGAAGGGCTGTTCGGTTTAGTAGTCCAGGGGGCTGCGGACGCCGAGGCCTCCGCGGTTGAGGACGTGGGTGTAGATCATTGTGGTTTTGACGCTTTGGTGGCCGAGGAGTTCTTGGATGGTGCGGATGTCTTGGCCGGATTCTAGGAGGTGGGTGGCGAAGGAGTGCCTGAGGGTGTGGGCGCTGACGCGTTGGCCGAGGCCGCTGGAGATGGCTGCGGCGCGGATCGCTTTCTGTAGGGTCGATGGGTGGAGATGGTGGCGGCGGGTTTGGCCGGTTTCTGAGTCTTGGTGGTAGCGACTGGCGGCGAAGACCCACTGCCAGGGCCACTCGTTGGCTGCCCACGGCATCTTGCGCAGCAGGGCGTTGGGGAGCGCTACCCAGCCGGCATCGACGCTTTGGTCGGCTTGGTGCTGCACTTTGCGCGCTGCCAAATGGTCTCGCAGGGCGTCTTCGAGTTGAGCTGGCAATACGGTGACGCGATCTTTGTGTCCTTTGCCGCGGCGTACGAGGATTTCTCGGCGTGAGAAGTCGATGTCTTTGACGCGCAGCTGGCAGCATTCGGTGAGGCGCAAGCCAGATCCGTAGAGAAGACTTGCCATCAATCGAGTGACGCCGGACATGGCATCGAGAACGCGGCTAACGCTGGCCCGGCTCAGGACTGTCGGTAGTTTCTGTGGCCGTTTGGCGCGGACGAGGTCCTCGAGCTGGGGGAATGGCGTTTCCAACACGCGTTCGTACAGAAACAACAGGGCGCAGAGGGCCTGATTCTGCGTAGACTCGCTAACGCGTTGTTCGGTGGCCAGGTGCTCGAGGAACCGGGTGATCTCGCGGCCGCCCAATTGACGGGGATGGCGCTTGTCGTGGAACAGCACGAAGCGGCGAATCCAGCTCCAATCGGTACGCTGGCTGTAGTGACGGACTTGAATGGCGGCATGCAGTTGGGCACGCAGGATTCGGCCGAATGGGCGCGGCCCCTCCCCCATGGCGTTACCAGTTGCCGGTGAATCGTCGTCGGGCATTTGCGAGGCCTCCTCAAGGAGCGGCCTACGCCAGGTGAGTGCAAGGATAGCGCACCCGGCCGCCATCGGAAAGCGGTTCGCGGTCTACGACCCGTCCTCCTCCTCCCGGGTCGCGGCGCCGAGTTCGTGAGCTTCTTCGGTGGTGTCGATGTCTTCGGCAAAGCTGATCAAGTCGATGGTTGGCAGCTGGACGGGGTTTTGGGCTGGGTCGATGACGGTGAGGGCGCTGAGGGCGTCGGCGGCTTCTTGCAGGGTCAGTTGGCCGTCGCGCATTGGGCGGGTGACTTTGATGCCGGTGCGGAGCATGCGGTAGGCGTAGGTGGGGGCTTGGCCGCGGAAGATGCCTTTGAGGTCTTCCCAGATCAGGGCTGGGAGCAGACGGGTAATGAGGATGCGGCTCTTGGCGACGATGCTGCGGTTGCGGGCTGCGTAGACGGCGGCGGCCAAGCGGTAGAAGAACGCCATGCGCAGTTGCGGCGGTTCGGCGATGACGAGATGGCCTGGGAAGACAGTGATCGAAGTTTGTTTCTCGTCGAGGATGTGAGCGGACGGTTCGACCCGGAACTTGTAGCCAGGCTTCCACGCGAACGCGCCGAGATCTTCTTTGGCGACGGCAACCAGGGGGAACCACAACGGGGTGGCCGTGGCATTGCGATACTGGTCGGCCAGTTGTGCAAGCTCTGCGGATGTCGGCAGTACGTCGCAGGCAATGAAAGCGACGGCCGTGTCGGGGTGTTGCGCTTGGGTGTGGCGAACGGCCGCGCGCACGTTGTCGCCCAGTCCCCCATCGGTATCGATAACGACCGTTGAATCCCCGCCGCTGCCGTAGACACGTTCTGGGCCGGCGACGTAGATCGGTCCGAATGCACCCGAGCCGATGATCCGATCCACCAAGTGGGAAATCAGGGCCCGCCCTTGAATGCGCAGATCGACGCCTTTGTATCCAGTAAGTGGATGGTATCCGCCGCCGGCGCGTGGCAGCTGCGTCGGATGCCCGCCGCTGCCGCCAAGGATCACGATCGGAATCTGGGTCGCTGTCGTCATAGTTGAGATTCTCGGTCGGTGGGTGCAGAACCACAAGGTGTTCGGGGCGCGGATCGCAACCCGGTAACCGTGACTGCTCCTTTACTTCTGCGAGGGTTGGTCGATATTAGATGTATGAAATCCTATCGAATCGCCCTCCTCGGGTATGGCACGGTCGGCAAAGAGGTGTTGCGCCTGCTGTCGACTTCGCGGGACCAATGTGAGCAGCGCGCCGGACGCGCGCTCGACGTGGTTGCGGTCGCAATCCGTGATGAGAGCCGAACCCGATCTACGCCGCCGGGGTGTTCCCCCCGTTTCACGACGGACGCGGCCAGTCTTTGTGTTGCTGACGACATCGATCTGGTCGTCGAGCTGGTGGGCGGTGTCGACCTCCCCTACCAGCTGATCGAACAAGCCCTGCGGGCCGGTAAGGACGTCGTCACTGCCAACAAGGCGGTACTGGCCGAGCATGGGGATGCGTTGTTTGCGATCGCTCGCGAGACCGGCCAACAGCTGCTGTTCGAGGCCTCGGTTGCCGGGGCCATCCCTATCTTGCAGGCACTACAGTTGGGACTGCCGGCGAGCCGCATCGACTCGTTGACAGGGATCCTGAACGGGACCTGTAATCACCTGCTGGCGTCGATGCAGCGCGGGATCGCTTTCGACGAGGCCGTGCAACACGCGCAGCAGCAGGGCTTTGCCGAGGCGGACCCGACGTTGGATGTCGACGGCACCGACGCAGCGCACAAACTCGCGCTATTGACGCGGATCTTGACCGGGAAGTCGGTGCCGCTGGAGGCAGTCCGCTGCGAAGGGATCGTCGGCATCACGCCGGAGGACCTGGCGTACGGCGATCAGCACGGGTGGACGCTGAAACTGCTGGCGGAGTACCGGGCTACGGGTAGCGGCGCAACGCTGGGTGTCAGCCCCACGTGGATCCCGTCCGATTCGGTGCTGGCTGCGGTCCGCGACGAATACAACGCCGTGCTGCTGGAGGGAGAACCGTTCGGGACCATGGCCTTTCAAGGCAAGGGCGCGGGCGGTGGGCCGACCGCAGGCAGCGTCGTCGCGGACATCCTCCGCGCTGGACGTGGTGAAGGACGGGTGCCGGACTTGGCCGGAACGCTGGAAGTCGGGGATCCCCTCGCGGTCGCAGCTCGCTACTATCTGCGCTTCGTTGTCGCCGACCGCCCCGGTGTCTTGGGGCGAATTGCCACGGTGTTGGGCGATCGCGGCGTCAGCTTGGTCGCGGTGGAACAACCCGAAGCCAGTGCCGGCGAAGCGGCGCGGATCCACGCGGTCACGCACCGCGTCGTGGCTGGAGACGTCGACGATGCGTTCGACACCTTGCTGGAAGAAGGGGTCGTCCACGAGCGCCCCGTGCGGGTGCGGCTGCAGGGAATCCCGCAGCACCCCGAGGAGAAAGAACCACAGTCATCATGACGAGCCAGAGCGGAACAACATCATGACGGGGCTGATCGAACGCTGGCGCGACTGGCTACCGGTCTCGGATGCGACACCGGTCGTGTCGCTGCAAGAAGGTAGCACGCCTTTGATCCAGGCGCCGGGCCTCGAGAAAGAGATTGGCGGCAATCGTCGTGTGTTTTTGAAGTACGACGGCGCCAACCCAACGGCCTCGTTCAAGGATCGCGGCATGACGCTGGCGATGTCGAAAGCGATGGAGGAAGGCTGCCGCGGCGTGATCTGCGCGTCGACGGGCAACACGTCGGCATCTGCCGCAGCGTACGCAGCCCGCGCTGGTGTCCCCTGCTACGTCGTGCTGCCGGCCGGTAACGTTGCTACCGGCAAGTTGGCGCAGGCGATCGCGCATGGTGCCGTCGTCGTTCCTATTGACGGCAACTTCGACGACGCACTGCGGATGGTGCGCGAAGCCGTCGCAGCGAAGGGGCTGACACTGGTCAACTCCGTCAATCCATACCGCATCGAAGGACAGAAGACGGTTGCCTTAGAGATCATCGAAGAGCTAGGCGCGCCACCGGACGCGCACTTCCTGCCGGTTGGCAACGCCGGCAACATCACGGCGGCGTGGCGCGGATACTGCGAATGGGCGCAGAAGTGCGATCAGGACAACGGTTCGCGGCGGCCGCAGATGTTTGGCTTCCAGGCGGCGGGCGCGGCGCCGATCGTCCACGGTCACGCCGTCGAGAAACCAGAAACCATCGCAACCGCGATCCGCATCGGCAACCCAGCGTCTTGGACCGGCGCAACGAATGCGCTGGCAGAATCGAACGGGGCGATCGCAGCCGTGACCGACGACGAAATCCTGGCGGCCTATCGCCACCTGGCTGCCCGTGAAGGGGTCTTCTGCGAACCGGCGTCAGCGGCGTCTGCCGCGGGCCTGTTGCAGCAAGCGCGAAACGGCACGCTGGCCGTCAAAGAGGGTGCAACGATCGTTTGCACGTTGACGGGCCACGGACTCAAGGACCCCGACACCGCTGTCGCGGGCGTTGCGATCCCTGATCCGATCCCTGTCGATCTCGACACCCTGCTGGCGCGGATGGAGGCAGAGTGAGCGGCTACCGCGTGCTGGCACCGGCATCCACGTCGAACCTAGGACCTGGCTTCGACACGTTGGGTGTCGCCGTCGACCTGTCCCTAGAAGTGTTGGTCGAAGAGAGTCCTGCGTCGGGTTTCGGTGTCGTCGTGTCGGGCGAAGGCAGCGACATCCTGCCTGCCGATGGCCGTAACGTCGTGCTAAGGACGGCGCGCGAGATCGCCGGCAACGCCGTCGACACCGCCCGCTGGACGATCAACAGTCAGATCCCAGTATCGCGCGGTTTGGGATCCAGCGGCGCGGCCAACGCAGCGGGGTACGCAGCGGGCTACTTGTTGCGCGACGGCCGCATGCCTCCCCGCCACGAGATCTTTCTGCACGTCGCCCGATCGGAGAACCATCCCGACAACGCAGCGGCGACCGTCTTTGGTGGTTTTCGCATCGCGGGTCGCGAGAGTAGCGGCAACTGGGCCAGTACGCCGGGACTGCTGGGCACGGACACGATGCAGCTGTTGATCGTGATCCCGGAGATCCCGGTGTCGACGCAACAAGCCCGGTCGATCTTGCCGGTCGACTACAGCCGTGGCGATACCGTACGCAACTTGCAGAGCCTCGGCACGCTACTGTCGGGTCTGGCGCGCGGCGACTGGGAGGCTGTGCGCCGCGGCTGCACGGACCGATTGCACGAGCCGTATCGACTGCCGCTGGTGCCTGGACTTGCCGACGCCTTGACGACACTGCGCAACCATCCGGCGGTCGGCGGTGCCTACTTGAGCGGCGCCGGCCCGATCTTGGTGGCGTTCCTTCCAGAACCGGATGCCATCGACAACCTGCCGCAAGCGGCCGTTGACGCGTTGGAGCAACAGGGCACCCAAGCGCGCGCTGTAGTGTCGTCGGTGCAACAGGTGGGCCTGCAGTCGGAGACGCTCCCGTGAACCGCGACACAACGGCGGCGACCGCAGCCGCAGCGGGCCAGAGCGCGCCGGGGGCAGCGATCTGGGTGCAGAAGTACGGCGGCACCAGCGTCGCAACCCCGGAACTGATCAAGGCGGCCGCGCAGCGCATCCGGCGCCAACGAGAACGCGGCAAGCGCATGGTCGTCGTCGTTTCGGCGATGGGCAAGACCACTGACACGTTGATGTCGCTGGCACGATCGATCTCGGCGACGCCGCCCAAGCGCGAACTCGACGTGTTGCTGTCAGCCGGGGAAGTGCAGTCGATGGCGCTACTGGTGATTGCGCTGAACGAACTGCAGATCCCGGCGATCTCGTTCACGGGACAGCAAGGCGGGATCCGCACCGACAGCCGGCACTCCGACGCGCGGATCCAGGCCGTCGAGAGCGCGCGGATCGAGCGCGAACTCGATGCCGGGCGCGTCGTCGTCGTCGCCGGTTTCCAGGGGGTCGCCGAGAACGAAGACATCACGACGTTGGGGCGCGGTGGCTCCGATACCAGTGCGGTGGCGCTGGCAGCGGCGTTGGGTGCCGAACGGTGCGAGATCCTGACTGACGTCGACGGCGTCTACACAGCGGACCCGCGCGTCGTCAAGAATGCCCGCCGCATTGAGATGATCTCCTATGACGAGATGCTGGAGATGGCCAGCCACGGGGCGCAAGTCTTGCACGGCCGTTCGGTCGAGGTTGCGCGGCGCTATCATGTACCCCTGACGGTGGCGTCGGCGACGAAGGACACGCCCGGGACGCGCATTGGCAACTACGAAGAAGGTGAGGAACCGATGGAATCGGTCGTCGTTCGCGCAGTCACAGAGGACGCCGATGTGCGCAAAGTGTCGGTCGTGAAGGTCCCCGATCGCCCCGGAATCGCAGCCCGCTTGTTTTCGGTACTGGGCGAAGAAGGGGTGAACATCCGCCTGATCGTGCAGGCGCAGAGTCACGACAACACCAACGACATCACCTTTATCGTCCCCGCGGAAACCGCGCTGCCAGACGATGTGCTGAACAAGGCCGTGGCGGCGGTCGGTGGCGAGTCGTACATCGTCGACGACGAGGTAGGCCTGCTGTCGGTCGTCGGGGAAGGGATCGCGCGCGAGCCGGGAGTCGCCGGCAAGGTGTTTGCGATCCTGGCCGAGAGTGGCGTGAACATCGATTTGATCTCGACGTCGAACCTCTACATCACGTGTGTCGTGCCGATCGCGCAGCTCAAAGAGGGCGCCAAGGCCCTGCACGCGGGGCTGATCGAGGTCGGGTAGCCCCTGGCGGCCCCCGCCGCTGGCCCAAACGGCTCTATGTGACCCGACCGCTCTATAATAAGATGCCGCGGCAGCGGCGCCTTTACCGGACTTTCCGCATCTTCCACCTACAGGACGCCTCTCGAACGACCGAAATCGAGAGAAGAGAAACCTTTGTCCAAGGAGTGGGATGCACAGCGTTACGAGCCGACCTGAAGATGCGCAACCGACAGAGCTGACCCCCGGCCAGCCCAGCGCTGCGATTCCCGGAACGAGCCCGGCCTACACTTTGTCTCCAGAGCGGCAGCACATGCTGCAGCCGGAGATCCAGCCAACTCCGCGCCGTCGGCACAGTCGACGCCGTCGGCGGGCGCACGCGCGCCTGCGTCGCAACGCAGTCCGTTTCGCCGTCGCGCTGGTATTGGCCCTCGTGATCTTGGTGATGTGGCGCGGCGTCGCCCACAGCCAGGACCGCTCCCCCACTTTCGGTTGGAAGAGCCCGGACGCGCGCCGCGACGTCGCCGAGCCGCAAAAGGAAGTGATCGATCGTTTCCTGCGCGAGCGTGGCGCTACGGCTGCTACCGCTGCTGCGGTCGGCGCGGGATCGAAGAGCTTGTCGATCACAGAGTGGATCCAGCAGCTGTCTGCAAACCGCGGCAGCAGAGCGCAGGCAACTGGTTCCAGCGATCGCGGCGCCCCGGCGTCGCGACCAGAACCATCCCGTCGTGCACCCGACGCCGAACCGCGAACCACCCAAACGCAACCGCCCCAGCAACCTGGGCAGGCCACACCACCGGCACCGAAACAGCTGCCGCTCGCGCCGCCAGGACTACGGGGTGAACAACGTCCCCAGCGACAGCTCGCGACCAACCACAACCCGCGACAGCGAACAGACGACACGTCTGGAATCTTGCCGCTGCAGAAGGTACGCGACGAAGAGCTGACGTTTCGGTCCAGCCTGGATCTATCGTTGGCTCTGGAGCGACAGTTTCGACACCTCGGCGAGGCGCCGGTCACCGATCTCGCCGTGTTGCGCAGCGCACTGACGCACCACTTGATCGACTTGTCGATCCAGGCGGGACAGACCGACAACCCGCGCGACAATCTCGAAGCCGTCCGCGCCTACATGGGGTCCGTGTTGCGGGTCGAAGCCGTGCAGCGTGAGCGCGCGTCGCTGGATCTGCTGCTGACCGGCCGTGTCCTCGCTGGGCACCGCGCCAGCCAGATCGGTTGGTGCCTGACGGCGCTGATCTTCTCGGAGCGGATCAACAGCTACCTCGACTTGGAACCGGTCGTCACTGGCGACCTGCTGGCGCTGCGCTACCGTTCCGGGGCACACCGCTACATCTTGGTGCCGCTCTATCCGGACCGTCTCTACACAGACCGCGACTTCCTCGCATTGGCGCACGCTGACGACACCGGAGAGCATCCAATCCGGGTCCTGACGCGGCGCGAGTTCTGGGGCATGGTGTTTGCCGAGGCTGGCAGCGCTCTGCTGGAGATCGACAACGAAGTCGCGCAAGCGGCGCACTGGATCGACCGCGGCCTCGCGTTGTACCCAGAGCATGCGATGGGACATGTGTCGCGAGCTCGCGTGCAGATGCTGCGCAACGAGAAGGAAGCCGCCAAGGAGTCACTCGACATCGCAGTCCGATTGGCACCCACCAGTGTCGACGCGCGCTTGCAACGCGCGGACGTATTGCAAGGCAGCGAACACATCGCGGTCTTGATCGAAGACTTGCGATGGCTCAGCCGTCAGGGGAAGCACCCGAGAGCGTCGTTTCGATTGGCACGCTTGCTCGTGGCCAAGGGGCAATTCCTCGCGGCCAACCAAGAGCTGCAGTACCTCAGCAACACGAAGTTGCCAGTCGACTTGATGCAGGAGTTTCCGGCACTCCGCGGAGAAGTCGAGGCGGCTCCGTGGATCGCCGTGTTGACTGGCGAGCATCCCGACGCGCGTCGCTTCCAGGCGATCGAGCACCTCCGCCGCTACCCGTTTCCGGTCGTGTTCGAGGCGCTGATCGTAACGATGGACGACGCCAACTTGCGGTTGTCGAACTACGCGTGGCAGATCCTCAAAGAGATGACAGAGCGCACCGACCTCCCCAAGGTCCCGGAGCGCTGGCGCCTCGCCCTCGCTTTGCCCTAAGCCAAAGGGGCGGCTCCGGGTCGATCAACCCCCTTCGCGCTCGGGCGGCGCAACGCCGGAGGCACTCCTCGGGCGCTCGACATCCCGCAGAGGGCGCTCTCAGCGCACTCTCAGCGCACTCGCGAGCGCCCGCAACCCCAGTCCGAACTCACAGTTGCCGCGACCGCCCGCCCCCGGTACGCTCGGCGGTTCCAGGTTCGCAAGATCTGGATCAAATCAGAGGATGGAATACGGGCTCGAGACTTGGCTGGGGGGCCGCTCGAGATCCGGGCTCAACAAATACGGGATGGTTATCTGAGGGATTCTCATCATGACGCAGTCGTGGTTCGCCTCCATGCGACGTAGAAGTTTCACCGCAATCCTGGTCGCTGCTGTTGCGATCGCAACCGGGAGCAAGGCCTCGGCACAACCGACGGCACCGGTCCCGGCCTCGATCCTGCAAGGGCTCGACCTGACCGGCGGGTCGCTGCAGACACTCAGCTTCAGTGAGCACCCGGACAGCGGCACGCTGTACACCAGCATCGACGTCGACGGCGCAACATGGAACCTAGAACTCCAACGCTACTCGATGCGCGCCGACGACTTTCAGGTGCTGATCGACGATGGCAGCGGTGACCTCGTACCGCACCCTGCCCCGCCGATCGTGACTTGGCGCGGAACCGTGCTGGAAGTGCCAGGGAGCCGTGTCCGCGCGTACTACGACAATGGCGTCCTGCGCGGCACGATCCTGACCGACACCGAAACCGTCGCCGTGCAACCCGCAACCGATGCGGGACAGGCGGCCCCGGCGCTGCAACACGTCGTCTACACCGGCATCGACCTCGCACCGCTGAACGTGCAGTGCGGCGTCACGCACACCAATCGTCTGCAGGGCTACCAGCCCAACGGGAGCGGCGCCGCGCCGTTCGGTCCCAACGTCAAGGTCTGCGACATCAGCCTGGACGCCGACAACGCGTACTACCAGATCAACGGCAACAACGTCACGACGACCGTCAACGACATCGAAGTCGTCATGAACTCGGTCGAGTCCGTCTACGAAGTGCCGGCGATCGGCATCACGTACGAGATCGGCACGATCATCGTCCGCACGGTGTCGGGGACGTACACGACCTCGAGCGCCGGCGGCCTGCTGAACCAATTCGAAGGGGTCTGGAACACGTCCCCAGAGACGTTCATCGTCAGTGACGTTGCGCACCTCTTTACCGGTAAGAACATCAACGGCTCGACGATCGGCATCGCGGCCCTCGGACGGATCTGCAGTGCCACCGAACAGTACGGTCTGTCGCAGTCGCGCTTCACGACCAACTTCAGTCGGCGGGTGGCGCTGACCGCCCATGAGCTTGGCCACAACTGGGCCGCGTTCCACTGCGACGGCGCGTCGACGTGTCGCATCATGTGTTCGGGGCTGGGCGGCTGCACGGGGCTGAGCCCACTGACGTTCGGCACGAACGCTGTCAATTCGATCGTCAATCACAAGAACAGTCGCGCCTGCCTGGAGAACGCCCAGCCCGCGCTACCGATCCCGTTCACCGACGACTTCGCCGGTGGGATCGTGAACCTGTTCAAGTGGACGTTCCGTCGCGGCGCGTTGATCTCTAGCGATGCCTCCAGCGAGCCCAGCGGTACGACGTCGTTGAACCTCGACACATCGGGTTCGCAGCTGTACCGCGACGACGAGATCCGCAGCGTAGAGTTGTTGCTCCAAGGCACGATCAACACGCAGCTGACGTACTTCACGCAGCACGTCGGCGTCGAGAGCGGAGAAGAGCTGGTCGTCGACTATCTCAGCAGCCAGCTGCACTGGGTCGAACTGAACCGGATCACATCCGACGGCAACGACCAGACGGCGTTTGTTGCGCACAACCACACGCTGCCGGCCAGCGCGTTGCACAATCAGTTCCGCGTGCGTTTCCGGACGGAAGGGAACTCCCCTACCGACGACTGGTACATCGACGACGTGACGATCAGCGAAGGCCCGATCGTGCAAGATCCACCCGAGCTGACTTCGATCTCGCCGAACCGCGGCAACGAGAACGGTGGCCAGACGGTCACGATCATCGGTGACAAGTTCAACCAGGACGCTGTCGTCTTCGTTGGTGCGACGCCCCTCAACGACCTGCAGTTCGTGAGCCAGACCCAGATCATCGGCGTGACGCCCCCCGGTTTCTCGGGGATGTTCGATGTCAGCATTGCGCAGACCTCGGGTAGCGACGCACTGACCGATGTCTATGAGTACGTCGTCGCGGTACTGCACGTCGAGAGCACACCGCTGGTCGTCGGCTCCACGGCCAACGCCGTCGATGTCCGCGGCGACAACAGCTTCGACGTTTCGGCGTTCTCGTTCGGCATCGATTACGACAGTACTTTGATCAGCGTCGACGATGTAACGGTTGTCGGCACGGCGGCCGAACTGGCAACGACCTTCGGCTTCGTACAGCAGATGATCGACACGAATCCCGAGCCGGCGGGTGGCTTCATGACGCTGGCAGTGCTCATGGATACGTCGCCTCCGTTCTTTGCCGTGATCCCAGCCGGATCCAACAACGTGCTCGCGCGAATGGAAGTCAGTGTCGCGCCCACGGCGGTCGTCGGCACGGACCTGGCTTTGGAGGTCAAGAACACGCTGGGGCTGCCGCCCGTCGACGTGACCTTTGCAACCGCCACCGGGTTGGCGGTCAGCATCGTGCCCGACGTCATCAACGGCACGATCGATTTCGTCGATACGCCGCTGTTTCTGCGCGGTGACGCCAACGACGACGGCGGTGTCGACGTCGCAGATGCTGTGCGGATCCTCGCGTACCTGTTCTCCAGCGGCAGCGTAAACTGCCTCGTCTCCCTGGACGCCAATGACGACGAGGGGGTCGACATTGCAGATGCTGTGCGCGTCCTCGCGTATCTGTTCTCAGGGGGTATGGCGCCACCAGAGCCGTTCCCCGGGCCCGGCCTCGATCCGACGCCTGGGGCGCTGTTGTGCCTGCCGGCGCCGTAGGCAACGCGACAACAACGACAACTACGAAGCTTCGTCATTGACGGGGACTGGCTGCAACGCGGCCGTCCCCGTTTCTGATGGCGTCGTCTGTGGCGCCGGCTTCGCCCGCCAGGGTTTCCACAGCCAGACGATGATCAGCAGCAGTACGCCCCACGCGATGACGCCATCGTAGTAGTGGCGCGATCCGAGAATCCAATCGTAGTCGCGATGCCGGTAATGGATGATCTTGCCGTCTCCTTTGAGGAAGAAGACGACGGCGGCGTGCACCCCGATCGCGGCGGCCAAACGACCGCTGCGCTGGACCAACACGATCAGCAGCACGCCGAACAGAAACAGCCCGACGAACTGGCTCCACGCCTGTAGGGTCGGCGTGACGATCGGGCCGACGAGCTTCTGCAGGATCGTCTGATAGACCGCCACGACATCGGCCATGGTTGGGTCGACGGACGGCACCTTCGGCGGCCGCAAGAAGTGCACCCAAGAGTAGATCGCACTCACTGAGATCGCGCCCCAGATCAGCCCAATGCGTGCGCTCAAGCGCCGCCACATCAGCCCGCGAAAGACCCACTCTTCGATCAGCCCGACGCACAGTCCCGACATCGCATAGCTCAGGAACTTCGCCGCGATCGGGCCCGGGTCGTCGCGTCGCAAGATCATGTGCCCCGCCCACAGCATGATCGTCACGAACGCCGAACACAGAAACAGCGTCACGACGTACGACGTCAGGAAGCTACGCAAAGATCGTTTCGCGTCCTGGCGCCACCAACTCTTCACGCCGCCGAACATCTGCGGGCCAATGAACACGATCAACGAAATGATCGATCCAATCATCAACATCCGCGTCACGACGCTTGCAACGGGTCGGTCGACAAGGCCGGCGATGGGCGGCGCAACGAAGAGCGGCAGCAGCAGCGTGACGATCAATATCGCAGCGGCGTTGCGCGTGCGATTCGTTCGCTGCGGCGGAGTCGCGGCGTGATGGGTGGACACAGTGCGGGTGTTCATGGGCCAGAATCTACAAAATGCTGTGGTCGGGGGGCAAGGGCTAGCCGCGGTGGAGCTGCAGCTCCGCTACCCGAACTTGGCCCGCATCTGCTGCAGGAAGTCCTCCACAGCCTCTTCGCCGGCGGCCTCTTCGTCTTGCGCCGAGATCGCCTTGCGCGTCAGTAGCTCTTCTGGAA
Organism: Planctomycetota bacterium; assembly: GCA_039028735.1. GTDB lineage: Bacteria > Planctomycetota > UBA8108 > UBA1146 > JAJFFE01 > JBCCHQ01. The sequence continues at coordinate 14,914 of JBCCHQ010000067.1, forward strand.
TCTCCGCGATGAAGCGGCTCTCTTCCCCTTCGAACTCGCGGCCAAAGCGACGCCGCATCGCAGCCCGCGTCATGACGAGGTGATCTTGCGCCCGCGTCACAGCGACATAGAACAGCCGTCGCTCCTCTTCGAGCGCGGCGTCGCCGCCTTCTGCCATCGCACGCGCGTGTGGGATCAGCTGATCCTCGAGCCCGACCAAGTAGACGCAGCGAAACTCGAGCCCCTTGGCACCGTGGAACGTCAGCAGCGTGAGGCGATCGACGTCGGCTTCGTCTTCTTGTTCGGTCGTGTCCAGCGTGATGCCGCGCAGGAACTTCTCGAGGTTGCCCAACCCCGCCCGGGCTTCGTAGCGACGCAGCGCTTCGATCACCGAATCGGCGTTGCGACGCCTGTACTCGAGATCTTGCGGGTCGGTGCTGAATTCGGCGAGCGCTTGCTGCAGGCCGATCTCTTCGAAGAACGCTTGTGCGGTATCGGCGGCGCCGCCGTCGACGCGAGTCGCGTACTCTTCCAGCTGGGCCGCCAGCTCGATACCGGCCGCGCAGGTCGCTGCCGGGATCCCACCGATGTTGGGCGCCTCGCGCAGCGCTTGGACGATCGAGCAGTTGTGATCGCGCGCCCACTGGTCCAACTTCTCGCGACTGCCCTTGCCCCAGCCACGCTTGGGCGTGTTCAGGATCCGCAGCGCAGCAATGTCATCGGCGGGCTCGAGCAGCAGCCGCAGGTACGCGAGGACGTCCTTCACTTCGCGCCGGTCATAGAACGAACGCCCGCCGACGATCGTGTAGGCGATGTCGTAGAAGCGCAGCTTCTCTTCGAAGGGCCGCGCCTGAATTGCCGAGCGCAGCAAGATCGCCTGTTCGGCAAAACGCACGCCGCGCTGTCGAGCCTCCTTGATGCGAAGGACGACTTCTTCGGCTTCTGCCTCTTCGTCCTCGAGTTCGAGAAGCTGGATCTTTCCCCCCTCACCACGTGCCGACTTCAGTGCCTTGTCATGGCGTTTGGGATTGTTCGCGATCACCGCGTTGGCAGCGTTCAGAATCGTCTGCACCGAACGGTAGTTGCGTTCCAGCGTCACGACTTCGGCGTTCGGGAAGTCGCGCCGGAAGCTGAGAATCTTCTCGACCTCGGCACCGCGAAACGCGTAGATCGACTGATCGTCGTCGCCGACGACACAGAGGTTCTCGTTGACCCCCGAGAGCAGCCGCGCAAAGCGGTACTGCGATGTATTGCTGTCTTGATACTCGTCGACGAGCACGCTCGAGAACGCCTGGGTCCAACGGTCTGCCAGCTCTGGATTTTCTTCGATCAGCCGCACGGGCAGGTAGATCAAATCGTCGAAGTCGACAGCATTGAGCCCTCGCAGGCGCTCTTGGTACTTCTGGTAGGCGCGGGCATAGAAGTAGTCATCGTCATCCTGGGCGGCCTCTAGCGCGGCTTCCGGGGACAGGAAGCGATTCTTGAAGTTGCTGACCTCCCGCGTGACGACCTCGAGCTTCTTTTGCGCCGTGGTCGCGCCGACGATATCGCGCAGCACCTCGGTCAGCACGCCACCGGCGTCCGCGCTGTCGTAAATCGGGAATTTGCGGCGATATTCGAGCGCTTTGTACTCTTTGCGCAGGATCGAATACCCGAGCGAATGGAACGTTGAAATCGTAGGGCAGGGGTCCAGGTCCGGGTACATGCGGAGCAGGCGCTCCTTCATCTCCCGGGCTGCGCGATTCGTGAACGTAATCGCGAGGATCTTGTCCCCGGGCATCCCACCCTTGATCTGGTGGGCCATCCGGTACGTGATCACGCGGGTCTTGCCGGTGCCGGCCCCGGCCAGCACCAGCAGAGGGCCGGGAGGCGCCGTGACGGCGGACAGCTGCTCGGGGTTCAACGGGGAAAGGTCTAGTCTCAAGGGTTTCTCGCGTGTTCTGGGCTCTGCTTAGGAACAAGGGAAGTCGCAACCGGAGCGCAACGCCATGGCCAGCTCCCGTCGTTGCGGCTACAATGCCTGATCGTCTCAGGCGCTTCAATCGCCTAACGAGCATCCCGATGAAAGTTTCCGCAACTGCCGAAACAGATCACCGGCTGCTCCGCAAAGCGCATGCGACGCAGTTCGCAACAACGCAAAGCAAGGAGTCGTGCAACATGCTGCGCAGCCTCTCGACCGTCGTTCTCTTCGTCGCCTGCCTGGGGATCACCGGAACGACCGCGACCTGTGCGTTCGCACAAGGACAAAGCCACAAGCTGATCCAAATGGCGTGGGTGACCGATGGCGCCGCCAAGCAAAAGGGGCTGCGGTCACGCTACGGGATCCTCTACTACTTTCCGCCGGCAGGGACCAACGACGAGCATGCGATCTTTTCGACCGAGCAGATGTGCGACCAATCGCGCTCATCGCCAATGGTCAAAGTCAAAGAGGGCGACAAGAAGATCGCGCACTTGCGCAAGGAGTGGAGCATACCGGCGAAAGTCCCGGTCATTGTCGTGACCGACTGGCACGGCAATCCAATGCAGACGTTTGCCGCCCGCAAGCTCAAGGACAAGAAGTTCAAGTTCGAGCAGATCCGCAGTGCGATCACCGGCGCAGACCGCGAAGCGACCAAGACCGAACGGCGCCTCGCCAAGGATCTCGCCAAGGGAGAGACGTACCTGAAGAAGCGCAAGTACCCGCAGACGATCCGAACGCTCGAGTGGGCCGCCAAGATCCACGGTTTCCCCGAAGCGCAGCGCGCTCGCGAGATCATGGAGCAAGTGATCGAGGTGGGCCGCGAACGGCTCGAGCGCGCCCTCGAGCAGCCTCCCGAGGACGTTGAGGCGCACAAGAAGGCACTGCGCAAGATCGGTAAGGACTTCAAGGGGACGCCCGTCGCCGACGAGGTCAGCGACAAGATCCGCGAGATCAACAAAGCTGCCAAGGACGAGTGAGGGCTCTTCCGTGTCTGAGAGCATGAATCCGGGCGCCGCGACGCACCGTGCGGTCGTCTTCGACTTGTTTGGCACCTTGGTCCCGAACCTCGATCCGTCGTTGTACCGATCGATGCTCGCAGACGTCGCCGCGATGTTCGGTGCCGAGGTCGAGCCGTTCCTGAAAGAATGGCACCGCCACTTCGTGCACCGGATGGACGGCACGCTGCAAGACGGCGACGAGATGTTCCTGCCGACGCTCGATGCACTGGGGCTGCAAGCCAGCGCACAGCTGCTTCGAGAGGCCAACGACCTACGCCGCGAGACCCTCCGCTCTGCGCTACGCCCGAAGCCCGATGCGGTGTCGTGCTTGCAAGAGATCCGCCGTCGCGGGCTCGAGCTAGCGCTGGTCACCGATTGCTCTTCGGAGACACCGTCGCTGCTCGACGACATGGAGCTGGGCGAGTTCTTTCCGATTCGAGCCTGTTCCGCGCACCTGCGGGCGCGCAAGCCAGATCCGGTGATGTACACGCACGTCTTGGGGCAACTCAACTTGTCCGGTGCAGAGTGCCTGTACGTCGGCGACGGCAATTCAGAAGAGCTGCCTGGGGCTCGGCGCCACGACATGACCACCGTTTGGGTCGACAATGGCGACGCCCAGCACTTCAAGGAACGATTCGTCCCCGACGCGATGCATACCGTCACGAATCTGACGCAGATTTTGGAGCTACTCTAGTGCCCAGCAGAAAACGGATCGACCGCCATTCCGAAGCACGCCGGCGGACGATCGACCGCTACCTATCGCGCTGCGGGGCCGCGACGCGCGGTGAAGCCGCGCGCCTGGTCGCGGCAGGGCGAGTCAAGGTCAACGGCCAGCGCGTGACCGACGTCAACGCTTGGATCAACATCGCACGCGATGAGGTCACGATCGATGGCAAAGCGGTAGAACTGCAGACCGATCGGCGCATCGTCGCCTACAACAAACCGCGCGGCGTCCTCGTCACTGCCAACGACCCCGAAGGTCGCCCCACCGTGCTACAGAAGCTTCCCGAGGAGTTTCGCAAAGACCGCACACTGCGTCCGGTCGGCCGTCTCGACAAGGCCAGCGGCGGCCTGCTGCTGCTGACCAACGACAACGACTTGTCGGCCAGGATTCTCGACAGCAACACGAAGCTGATGAAGTTCTATCGCGTCAAAGTCCGCCCGGCAGCGGACTCGAGCGCAGTGCACCGTTTGCGGATCGGCGTCGACATTGGCGACAAACGCCGCACCGACACCGCGCGCGTCGAGGTGGAGCGCGAAAGCCCGAAGAGCTCGGTGCTACGCATTGGCATTCACGAGGGGCGCAACCGCCAGATCCGCCGCATGGCTACTGCAGTCGGCTGCGAAGTGGAGTGGCTGGTGCGCATCGCAATCGGCCCGATCGAACTCGGCGACGCAGAAGTCGGCAGCGCGCGGGATCTGTCGCGCGATGAAGTCGAAGCACTGCTCGCCTGCGTGCGCTAGCCGCGCCACACTCGCCGGTACCTCACTACCTCACTACCGCGCTACAGCAAAAAAGAAAGCGCGGTTCACCACGTCCAGAGTGGTTGCAGTGCACCAACAAAAAAGAGTCACTCACCTTACGGTGAGTGACTCTCGTATTTCGAAACCTGATGCGCGTTTAGCCGATGATGATGTCGTGGGCACGCACGGTCTTGCGACCATTCGCCTGCGCACGCTTGGCCGCTTGCTCGATGTACCAGTAGACGACCATGTTCAGTCCATCGAGAGCATCCCCAGCGACGTTGACGCCGTGCCCCTTCAGAGCAGCCTTGGTCTTGCTACCAACCAGCAGCATTTCCATCGCCTGCTTCTTCGCGGCGCGCTTGGCCTTCTTCTTGGCCTTCTTCTTCTTCGCCATCTTCCAACTCCCCTTTCGACAGTGAAGTGCAGCGGTGGCACGAGCCGTTTGCTGCAATGTGCAACGAGTCGTTTCGTTGATCGGCCAGGATTCTGCCAAAGAAGCGGAAACAGGGAAAAGGAAAAAAGCCCCGAATCGGCGATTCCTGGCGCTCTGGCGCCTATTCCGACACTATTGGTGGGTGAACGGAGCAGGTGTTCGCGGTCCATTCTTCAGGAAGTTGTCGACACCAAGTCGCATGTCCTTGGTCTCGCAGACCTCGCCAAACATCTTCGCCTCGAACGCCAGCCCCTCTGCAAGTGGCTTCTGACACCCCTCGAGGATCGCTCGACAGAGAATCGCATCGACTGCGCGGGAGCGATGCCCTAGGTCTGCATCGGGCAATTGGTCTGGCACAGACAGCGGCGCCGTCGTGATCGGCTGTAGCGGCGCTTTCCCAGAAATGGCGTCGCGAACCATCGCGATTCCCGCGCCCACGAGGTCGCCTTCGACCTCTCGTGAGATCAGCCCCGCTTCGAGGGCTTGTGCCGATGACATCCCACCGGCGGTCCGCAGCAGCGCCGCAGCCTTCTCGACCCCAATCCAGCGCGGTAGGCGTTGCGTCGCGCCGGCCCCGGGAATGATCCCAAGATTGACCTCCGGCTGCGAGGCCAGCAGTTTCAGGCCTTTGCGGGCGATTCGCGCGTGGCACGCCATCGCCAGTTCGTTACCGCCACCGAAAGCGAAACCGTTCATGGCGCAAACAACGGGCTTGGTCATCGCCTCGACGACGTTGAGACTGCGTTGGGATCCAAGCGACGTTTGTTCGCCCATTGCTGCAGAGTCGATCTTGGCAAGGAAGTTCACATCCGCGCCGGACACGAAAGCCTTCACGCCGAACCCAGTCAAGACGACACCGGCGATGTTGTCGTCGGCGGCGATGGCTTTGAAGTGCGCTTCGATTTCGTCAAACGCCTCGTTGTTCAGAGCGTTCAGCACTTTCGGGCGGCGGATCTTCAGAACAGCAACGCCGTCATGGTCTTCTCGCATCACTGTCGACACGTCCCACGGCTTGCCGGTCGCGGCCTGCTGCTTGAGGACATTCGGGACCAAGAAACCATCGAAGTTCTTGGCGTACTCTTCGACGAGACGCAGACTCTCGGGGACGCCAACTTCGTTCATGAAACGAAACGGAGGATTGAGGTCCAGGGACATCTCGACGGCCATGTCGAGATCTGCGACGTTCGAGATGCCACTATCGACGATCCCCGTCACCAGGCCGAAGTACGCGCCTCGTAGCGCATCGCCGATCTTCTGTTCGCGATCGGCTTCCAGTTCGATCTTTTCGCCACGCCCCGGGACTTCCCACGCTGCGCCGGTTTCGAGCGCTTGATCCATCATCTTCGTCGATTTGAACCACGGCATGATCTGCTCGGCGTAGACGCCCAGCGCCGGGTGCGTGATCGGATTCCCGCCTGTCAGGTTCATTGCGGTGAATGGGCCAATGCCAAGACCAAGGGCGCGCGTCGCAACCGCATCGATCTCCTTGCTCGTACCCCAGCCGGCTTCGGCGAGGCGGGCCGCCGCGTGAAACATCCCCTCGAAGATCGGATCGATCGCGTAGCCAAAGCGGCTACCGACCTGAATCGGCACTTTGCCGATCTGCTCGTAGAAGTTCATCATCGACGCTGCGAGAGTTGGATCGGTGTCCTTGCCCGGCACGATCTCGACGATCGGATTGCGCTCGGCGGGAAAGAAGTAGTGAATCACCAGCGTGCGACCACGGTTCTCGAGGCCGCTGAAGATCACTTCCGGTTCGAGGTGCGACGAGTTCGATGCAAACACCGTCTCGGGAGCGCACATCGCTTCGAGCTGCGCGAAGATCTTACCTTTGAGATTGCGATCCTCGGTCGCAGCTTCGACGATGAAGTCAGCGTCGCGCAACGAATCGTAGTCGGTCGTGAACGAGCAGTGATCCTTCATCGCCTGCCCCATCGCCGGCGAGAATGCACCGGTCTCGATCCCTTTGTCGATCTTGCGGTGGGTCTTCTTTTCGCCGTTGGCGAGCGCCTCTTCGCTGATGTCGACAACCGATACCGGGACGCCGAACTTGTGGAAGATCTTCGTGAAGTACAGCGCGATGTCTGGACCGATCTGCCCGGAGCCGATGACACCGATCTTACGAATGGGGCGACCTTGGATGCTGAGAGTCATGGGAACTCCCCTTTTGAAATGTTGATGAAACGGGGCTATCAAAAGCGCAGCATTGTAGTCACTTGGCGAGGGGTGGGGAGGGGAAATTCTCGATCGCATCAGCTGCCAGTAACGCCTCGGTCGCTGCCGATCGGCGTCCGCAGTGACCCGCAAAGGACCAGGGGCAAGAACTGGGGGCGAGGGGACGTGGTCCCGAGCCAGCCGTAGCTACGCGATGAGGTTGTACTTCACGATGCACCACATAGCCCGGATCGCGTCGCGAAAGCCGATCTTCTTCCCCTCGGCATAGGTGCGCCCGGCGTAGCTGATTCCGACTTCGAAGATCCGAATCTCGGGAATCGCAGCGACCTTGGCCGTGATTTCCGGCTCGACCCCAAAGCGCTTCTCCTGCAAATCGATCCCTTGCAGGATCTCGCGGCGAAACAGTTTGTAGCAAGTCTCCATGTCCGTGAGGTTCAAGTTCGTGAACATGTTGGAGACGAGCGTCAGGCAGCGGTTGGCGACGTAGTGCCAGAAGAACAGCACGCGGTGCGGGCCGCCCCCCATGAAGCGAGAGCCGAAGACAACGTCTGCCTTGCCTTCGAGCACAGGCTGCAGCAGACCCGGGATTTCACGGGGATCATATTCGAGGTCGGCATCTTGCACGACGACCCACTCGCCGGTCGCAGCCGCAAAGCCAGTCTTGAGGGCGGCGCCCTTGCCGGCATTGCTTTCGTGCAGGATGAGGCGATCGATCAGACCTTTGGATTCCAGTTCGGGCAGCAAGTCGCGCGTGCCGTCGGTCGAGCCATCGTCGACAACGACAACTTCTTTTTCGAGGTCGACGCTGCGAACGCGCTCGAGCAATCGCTCCAGCGTGTTCTTCTCGTTGTAGACCGGAATCACGATGCTCAGGCAGCCCGGCTTGTCCGCCGCACTGTCATTGGTCGAATTCAATAGTCTTCTCGCTTGTGGCAGCCGGCTGTGGTCCGACGCTCGCCCACTCTGACCTACTTACTCGAAGTCCTCGCGGTTCACGTTGTGCTTCTTGATCAAGTTCGACAACTGCGGACGGTGAACCCCGAGGGATTCGGCAGCTCGCGTAATGTTGCCGCGACTCTTGAACAACTCAGCCGTGATGTAGCGCTTCTCGAGCGTGGACTTCGCTTCCTTCAGCGACAGTTCGCCGCTCGCGAGATCTTCGATCTCGGCGCCGATGTCGAACGAGGACTCGTTGTCACACGTATGTAGGATGTTATCGACCACTTCCGTCGCGAACTTGCTACTAGGATCGGGATCGAGCGCGATCACGGCAACGTCGCCATCGGGCTGGAGCAGCGTCATCAGGCGCCCCTCCATCTGCAGTCGCTGATCTTCCCAGGAGTCGCCCCGATCGCGAGTTACGTAGGCGATCCGGTCGCCGCCGAGCACGCCGCAAGCGGTCGCCTGCGGCCCTGCTGCATTGCACACACCCTCGACGAATTCCGGTTCCCCCGCGCGGCTGGCCCAGCGGTTCTCAAAGCCAGGGGCCTGCACGACGACGAGGCGAAACGGCTGATCCCCGCGCAGCCACGCAACGGCGGCTTCGTGGAGCGCGTCGCGCAATCCGGCCGCCGACAGCAGTGGCCCGCTGTTGTGCGTGACAATCCGCTGCAAGCGCTGCAGGCTGTCGTACTGACCCACGACCGTGTCGACGAGGCGCTGCAGCAACGCCTGCTCCTCCGGGAGGAACGGGTTTGCGGCGCTCGGTCGCTGCAGGTACAGCGCGCCAAACGGCCGCCCGCCGCTAGCCAGCGGGACGATGACCATCGAACGGTTACGGTAGCCGTTGCCACGGTCAACCGCGGCGAGGCGATCCGACCATTCCTCACCCCCCGATACCATCGCCTTACCGGTACGAACGACTTCGGTGAAGAAGACGCCGGGGCATCTGTCCGCAGCCAACCACTCTTGTTCGGCACCGAGATCACGATTGGCCAGGGCGATCAATCTTTCGGGGTGGGCCGGATCCGTGACCAGCAACGCTCCCGACGGGGACGGCACCAAGCGCCGCGCCTCTTCGACCAGTTGCTTGCCCCACATCGCGCACGACGTGCTCGCCGTGATGCGAGCCAATGCCGTACAGACACGTTCGACTGCGGACGCGCTGCCGTCTTCGGCCAGGAGCGCCTGTCGTGGCAGTGCCCAGACCTTCTCTTCGCGCTCGTTCACTTCGGTGCCGGCCGGAGTGGATGTGCGGCCAGCAGCTTCCTTCTGGAAGCGGCGATAGTCTTCGAAGAACACTTTGCGGCGCCGGTCGTCGCGGTACGCGATCTTCATGTCCTCGGGCAAGCTACCGGCAATGCGCTCGAGAATGGCTTCGGCGCGGCCGTAGCACTCCCGCGCTTCGGCGAACTCGAGGCTCTCTTGATGCACCTTCGCCAACGAATACTCCAGCTCCCACATCAACGGCAACGGGTTCTCGGTCGACAGCAGTTCGACCCCTTTGTGGTAGCACTCTTTGGCCCGTTCGCTGTTGCCGCCCTTCAACGAGCGGTAGACGTGCCCCTTGAGGAGGTTTGCGCGGGCGCGCAGCGGCATCGACCGGATCTCTTCGGCCAGCAGCTGTCCGCGCGAGATCTGCTTCAGCGCGGCTTCGAACTCCTCGCGCTCACACTGCAGCTCGCCGAGGTCGAGGAGCGCTGCGGCCTCCCCCTTCTTGCGGCTCCGCTTCGACGCAATCTCAATGGCCTTGCGATACGCGCGCTCGGTGCGCTTCCAATCGCCCCGTCCGAAGTAGAGGTTGCCGCGCAGACGGTGTCCCTCCCCTTCCAATTCGGCGTCGACGTTGAATTCAGACGACAGGATCAGGATCTGCTTCGCGAGGCTCTCGACCTGACGAAACTCACCGATCTGGTAGTGCACCCAACCCAGGTGCAGAAATGCGCGGACGAGGCCGGCCGTATTGTTGATGCGCTGGGAGTTTTCGATGCTGCGCTTGAAGTAGCGGATCGCGCGGAAGTAGTCCCCGTTGTGCGCATACAGCGAGCCCAGTGAATTCAGCGTCGGCGACAGCCCTTCGACATCGCCGGTGCGTTCGCGGATCCGTAGGCTGCGGTTGAAGTACTCGAGCCCCCGGATGTTGTCGCCAGAGTTGCGGTAGACCTTACCCAATCCGTCGTAGGCGCGGCTGAGCCCTTGCACATCCCCGAGACGGCGAATGACGTCGAGGGCTTTGAACAGGAAGCGCGCCGCGCGGAAGTAGTTGCCGCGATCGTAGTAGACACGCCCGACGCGACTGAGAACCGCTGCCTGCTTCGCTTCGTCGCCGACCCCCTCGACCAGCTCCAACAGTCGCTGGAAGTGCGGCAGTGCGGCGACGGTCTCGGCACGCGCGAGGTGCGCTTCAGCCAGCGTCTCCAACAGTTCGATCCGTTCGGGGTCCGCTTCGGCGACGTTCTCGACGGTTTGCAGCCCGCGCATGCAGAGGTGGATCGCGCGCTTGGCATCTTGGCGATCCAGCCGCAGGCGCGCGCGCAATGCACACAAACTGCCCTGGGCCCGCTCATCGAGTGCTTCGGAACACTGCTTCTCTGCGCGGTTGAGGATCTTGATCCCCTTGTGCGGTTCGCCGGCCGCGCGATACGACTCGGCCAGTTCACAATAGGCCTCGAGGTGGCGCTGCGGATCGAGGTTGGCGGACGCTTCGAGCAGCTGCTTGAAGAAGCGTTTGGCAACACCGGGATTGCCCTGTCGCAGGTGCAGACGTCCCAGTTCGGCCAACAGCTCCTGACGATGGGGGAGGTCTTCGTCCGATCCCAACAGCGACAGCAGATGCGTTTCGATCTTGATCGCCAGCTGCAGCGCGAAGCCACGCTCGAAGTAGCGCGCGGCCGTCATCCCATACGACGACGAATCTTTCGGGGCAGCGGATTGACGCAGGTGCTCGTAGATCTCGTACGCGCGCACGGGCTCGCTGGCTTCCGGGAGCGCTGCCAGCGTGCGCCCGACCCGTTCGTGGAGCTCGCGTGCTTCTTCGGCAGGCAAGTGGCGATACACGCCACGCGTGTAGGCTTCGTGAGCAAGGAAGTAGAACGGCATGCCGCCGACCGAGACGACCTTGACGAAATCGCGGCCGTGCAGCGCATCGAGCGCCTCAGAGACCCCTTTTTCGTCGCCGTCGGCCAAGCTGACGAGGCGCGACGTCGGCGCGGGGCGCCGCAGCGTGGCCAACACCTTCACGAGGCGCTGCTGCACGGGATCCAACGACGCGACGCGGCGCGTGACCAACTGGTGCGCGAGGCATTCCGACGGGATGTCGGTCGGCGTCTCTCGTGGCGTCGTCGCCGAGACGGCCGTGACCTCTTCGATCAGCGCATTCAGAGCGGCCGTGTCGATGCGGGCAGCGCTCGCGTCATCGGCGCCCGGGGCCAGCGCCCCCTCTTCGAACAGGCAGCGACAGATCTCGAGGGCATACAGCGGATTGCCCTGCACGACCTCGTGGATCCGGGCTGTAACCTTCGCGGGAATCGACGGCACCCGCAGCGTCCGGGCGACGAGCGCGCCCAGTTCTTCGGAATCGAGCGGGGCCAGCTGCAGCGACCGCGCGAACGGTCCGCGACGCAGCTGGTTCAGGCGCGCCTGCACCGCCGAACGCGAAGTCGGCTCGGAATCGCCACCGGCGTCGCTGCCTCTGTCTTTTGCGTCTCTGTCTTTTGCGTCTTTGGCGTCGGCAACGTCGAGGTTGGCGGTAGGCAGTTCCAGGTAGTTGACGACGGCCATCAGGCGGGCGATGGGAGCGCCGGGCGTCGCCGTCGAATCGCTGGAGAGACCATCGGTGATGAACGCTGTCTGTGCCCGTTGGCCAATCTTCTTCCAGGCGTCGCCCGTCTCTTCACCGTCGGGGTTCACGGTAGTCGTCAGCTGGCTGGCGTTGCGTTCGCCCCGCTCGACGCTTTCGAGCACGACGTTGCGGGCGAGATACTCGAGAAACTCGACGGTGCCCTCATCGCTACGGTGCAGGTCATGGAACAGCAGCAGCAGCGGACGCTCGCGCGAAACCGCGCACAAGATGCCGGTCAGCGCATGGAACAGCTGCACCTTCCCGACATCGTCGGGAAGCTCGGGACTGAACTGCGCTTCCCCAAGGTCGCCCGCGAGTTCCGGATAGACGCGGGTCAGGACTGGGGCATACGGCTCCCACAGGTGGCGTGGGTCGTTCGTTTCTGCGAGGAGCTCTTTGACGACGCGCAGCACCGGCAGGAACGGAATCCCCTGCCGCTCGTAGCAAAACACTTCTTTGACGTGGACGCCCGAGCCGCGCGCGACCTCCTTGGCTTCCTCGAGCAGTCGGCTCTTGCCGATCCCGCTGTGGCCACTGACGAGGGCGAGCGGCCGCACCCGAGCGGCTGCATCGGCATCGCCATCGTGAAACTCGCGGAGCAAGTCCCACTCTTCACGAGAGAGTTCGCCCGTCGAGAAGACATGGCGCAACGCCGCGAGCAGGAACTGCAGCTCTTTCTCGCGGCACGAAAAATCGTGAAAGAAAGGAATCGTCGCAGGGGCAGCGGCAGCTACATCGACTTCGCGTTCATCAGAAAGACCCATCGTCTCTCCTCCTCAGCTTCTCTCGAGGTCAGCGCGGTGACTGCAAAAAGACCGCGCGGCCGAGTCGCCCGTTCTGCGGCGGGACGACTTCTTGGCGTTCTATCTGTCGTTGCGAAACGCGCGGCGCGGCGTCCACAAACGAAACGGTGTACCTGGGGATGGAGCGCGAGCGGCAAGAAAATCAGCTCCCCGCCACCCCCCGGCGCGTAAGGATTGAGTACGGTAGCCCCGGACCCGAAGCGTGTAAAGATTGAATTCGCCAAGATCAGCGAAACTTCGGAGGGCTGTACGGGAAGGTTACGGGATGTCCGGAGGGGCTCCTGAGCGGCGCCGACCGTGGGGGCGTCAGGCCGACTCGGTCGACGCGCTCGGCTCGCCTGCGCCCGGCTCTTTCGGCCCAGCCACCGGGACGAGATCGGCGAACGAGACCTCGCCGAGCGCCCGATCGGTGCTGCCGCGGACCCCGCGCATCAGATCGGTGACCGCCGTGGGGCTGAGATCTGCGCCCAAGGGGAGGCGGAATCCAGAGCCGGTCGGGAAGACCTCCATGACATGGAGCGGCGTCAGCGCCTCGGGGGCGTGGCGGGGCGACAGCGCGCCGTCGGCGTCGGCGACGACGAAGCCGCCGCTGCGCAGATGCTCGATCGTCCGCTCCGCCTCCGACATGGGCAGCTGAAACTCTGCGGCCAAAGTCTCGATGGTGGGCGCCTGCAGGTGCCCGCGGAAGCTGCGGTAGATCCGCTCCATGAAGAAGACCCCGTGCACCGGTGGCGACGTCCGCTGACGATCGATGTGGTAGACGATCTCGCGCTCGATCAACCGGTAGTGCTGCATCGTGTAGACCAGCTCGGCACCGAAGATCGCAATCAGCCACGACAGATAGATCCACAGCAAGAAGAACGGCACGACGCCGAGCGCGCCGTAGACCCCTGTCAGCACGGCGTGCTTGAGGTACAGCGAGAAGCATTGCGTACTGAGCTGCCAGCCGACCGCCGCGACCAGCGCACCGATCAAACCGAGCCGCAGCCGCACCCGAGTATTCGGCAGGTAGAGAAAGAGCAGCGTGAAGGCCCCCCACGAGATCGCGGTCGGGAACAACCAGGACAGCACCAGTGTGGCCACGAAACCCCGCGGCCGCGACGTCGTCGCTGTCGCTGTCGTCTCTTTCCCTGTCGTCGTCTTCTCTGCGGAGTCCACCCCCGGGGTCTCGGCCGGTGCAACGACCTCGACCTCGGCGCCGCTGAGACTCTGGTTCAGGTAGCCCTTCACGTAGATCGACGCCCCGAGAAAGAGCGGCGCCGCCGTGAGCAGCAGCCAGAACGTCCCTAGCTTCTGCAGGTACCCCTTACGCACCGCCACATTCCAGATACTCGAGAACGTGCGCTCCGCCGAGCGATACAAAGAGAGCACCGTGACAATCAGGATCACCATCGCAAGGCTGGCGACCCCCTGCGCCTGCTGCGCGATCGTATCGCGCAGCCGCTCGAGAGACTCCCGCACCTTGTCCTGCCCGTCGGCAGAGACGTTTTCGACAGCAAACTCGATCAGCGAATCGACGGAAGTATTGAACTGATCCGCATCCCCAACCGCGCGAAACAGCGAGAACAGCAAGATCGCAATCGGCACGAACGCAATCGCCGACGTGAACGCAAGCGATGCAGCCCGCTCGAAACAGAGATCCGCCTTGGTCTTGCGAGCTGTCATATAGAGCAGCTTGCTCAACCCCAGCAACACCCGCCGCGGCCAAGGCAGCGACTGCGTCTCTGTCCGAAACAGCGTCTCAATCCGACGCCGCCCAATGTCATAAATGAAGTTCGCCACAGCTCCCCTAGACGTTTCCCCCCAAGCCACCGCAACGGCAGCCCATCACTCTAAGAGTACATCACAAAGCAATTTCTGTTCAGTGAGAAGCCACCCCACCCCACCGCGGCCCACAACCAGCCCCCCAAACCGGGACATCAGATGTCCCGTTCTGCCCCAACCCCCACAAACAAAGCCACTTCCACACCCGCATAGCAGCCCACACCCGGACACCAACCACCCCCGACAATCGTAATTCGTCCTTTACCAGGTTTACCTGTGGTACGTGACCTTGTTATTGACATGAGTCAGTTCTACACTCAATACGAAAAAGTTAAGCCTTACCT
>JBCCHQ010000068.1:0-29543 GCA_039028735.1 Planctomycetota bacterium
GCTCCCCGGGTAAAACCCTGGGGTGGGGGTGCTGCCACCCCCCCCCCCCGCTCCGCTGTCTTTTTGGCAGGTGCTCGAGGACCGCTGGCGCGAGTAGCTGTCGATGTGGCAGTGACGCTTCTGGGCCCGAATACCTAACTCGTTTTTCTGCCGCAGGTTGTCTTTACCTTCGGTGGCCTTTCCTTTGCTATAGCCGCGGCTGGCGGTCGGGCTGCGATGCGCGTCCGCGACGAGAACAACGACAACCAACAACAACCACAGCAATCCACTGGAATCGTCAGGAAGGACCAAATGCCGAAGCAGATCACCTTCGACAAGGAAGCCCAAGAAGGCTTCATGGAGGGCGTCGACAAGTTTGCTCGAGCGGTGAAGAGTACGCTTGGCCCGCGCGGCCGCTACGCCGTGATCGAGCGCGGTTTCGGCGCCCCGCAGCTGACCAAGGATGGGGCCAGCGTCGCCGAGGACGTCGAGTTGGCCGATCCGGTTCAGAACGTCGCCGGCAGCCTGTTGCGCAGCGTGGCCGACAAGACGGCTTCGAGCGCTGGGGACGGCAGTACGACTGCGACAGTGCTCGCCGAAGCGATCTTTCGTCGCGGCATTCGCAATGTCGTGGCCGGGGCCAACCCGATCCTCGTGCAGCGTGGCCTGCAAGCGGCTACCCGCCGAGTCCTGGCCCATCTCGAGGACCTGACCGTACCGATTCATGGCAACGCGAAGATCGCGAACGTCGCTGCGCTCGCTGCCAACAACAACAAAGAGATCGGCAAGCTGATCGCAGACGCGATGGCCAAGGTCGGTGAAGATGGCGTGATCTCGATCGAGGAGGGGAAGGGCGTCGACACGAAAGTCGAAGTCGTCGAGGGGATGGAGTTCGATCGCGGCTATCTGTCGCAGTACTTCGTTACCGATGACGTGACTGCCCGTGTGGAGCTCGACAACCCGTACATCCTCATCATGGAGGAGAAGATCTCGAACCTCGCGCAGATCCTGCCGGTGCTCGAGAAGGTGGCTGGCTCGAAGCGGCCGCTCTTCATCATCGCCGAGGACATCGAAGGGGAGGCGCTGTCCACCCTCGTCGTCAACCAGCAGCGCGGTGTCCTGCGCTGCGCGGCATGCAAGGCTCCGGGCTACGGTGATCGTCGCAAGGCGATGCTCGAAGACATTGCGATTGCCACCGGTGGCACCGCGATCATGAAGGACCTGGGGCGGGAGCCGGGAACGATCTCGCTGAAAGATCTCGGCCAAGCAAAGCGCGTCGCGATGACATCCGATGCCACGACGATCTCGCGCGGTGCCGGGAAGAAGGCTCGTATCAAGGACCGTGTGCGTCAGCTGCAGCAGCAGCTCGAGACCACCGAGAGCAAGTACGACACCGAGAAGCTGCAGGAGCGAATTGCCCGACTGGTCGGTGGAATCGCCGAGATCCAAGTCGGTGGTGCGACGGACGTCGAGGTCAAAGAAAAGAAGAAGCGCTTCGAGAACGCGCTGAGTGCGACGCGCCACGCAGTCACCGACGGGATCCTCCCGGGCGGCGGCGTAGCGTTCCTGCGCTGTGTTGCGGCTCTCGAAGAAGATCGCGTGAAGTCGGCTGACGAGCGCGTTGGCGTCGAGATTCTGCGCGATGCGTTGGAAGCACCGTTTCGACAGCTCGCGAAGAACGCCGGCATGGAGCCTTCTCGCTTGTTGCGCAAGGTTTACTACACAGAAGACATCAATCGAGGTTACGACTTCGAGAAGAAGAAGGAGTGCAACCTCCTCGACGCGGGGATTGTCGATTCCTACCGCGTGATGAAGTTGGCGCTCGAGAACGCCGTCAGTGTTGCGGCCCTCATGTTCACGACCGATGCGGTGATCACCGACATCCCAACCGAAGACGACGAACACGAGGGACACCACGAAGGGGAGTCGATGGGCGGGTTCTAGACGCTACGGGTTTTAGAGGCTGCGGCATTTAGAACCGCTGGCGGTCTCTAAGACCGTATCGCACAGCCCCGTGTAGCAACCGAACGAACCGACAACGACAAAGCAGAAAGCAAGACAGATGGCGAAGCAGATCTTCTTCGACAACGAAGGGCGTGAGCAGTTGAACCGTGGCGTTCGCAAGCTCGCAGACGCGGTGCGCGTTACACTCGGTCCGACGGGCCGCAACGTGATGCTCGAGAAGAAAATGGGGAACTCAGTCGTCACGAAGGACGGTCTGACCGTTGCTCGTGACATCGAGCTCGAAGACCCATTCGAGAACATGGGTGCGAAGCTCATTGGCGAGGTCGCCAGTCGCACGAACAAAGAGGTCGGAGACGGCACGACGACCGCGGTCGTCTTGGCTTCTGCATTGACGGAGTACGGCAAGCGCTTCCTGAGCGCAGGGGCCAGCCCGATCGCGTTGCGTACCGGCATCGACAAGGCCGTCGCTCGCGCCGTAGCCGCACTCGATGAGCTCGCTGTGCCTGTGACCGGCCGTAAGTCGATCGAGCACGTGGGCACGATCGCCAGCAATCAAGACGCTGAAATCGGCAAGTTGTTCGCCGAGGCGATGGGCAAAGTCGGGGAGAAGGGCGTTGTGACCGTTGAGGAGAACGACTCGACGGAAACCGTACTCGAACTGATCGAAGGCTTGGACTTCGACAAGGGCTTTCTCTCGCCGTACTTCATCACGGACAGCCAGGAGATGGTCGCCAAGCAGGAACAACCCTACCTGTTGATCACCGATCACAAGATCTCGAGCATTCGTGATTTGCTGCCCGTCCTCGAGCAGGTTGTTCCGACGCGACGTCCGCTGTTGATCGTCGCCGAGGATGTTGAGGGTGAGGCGCTCGCAGGACTCATTGTCAACAAGCTGCGCGGGGTGATGGACGTTGCCGCGATCAAGGCCCCAGGCTTCGGCGAGCGTCGCAAGGCCATGCTCGAAGACCTGTCGGTGTGGTCGGGAGGCACGTTCTTCTCGAAGGAGACTGGCTTCGACTGGGAGAACGTCGAAATGTCGCAGTTGGGTAGCTGCGAGAAGGTTGAGATCTCCAAAGATCGGACGATCTTCTTTCGGGGCGCTGGCAAGAAGAGCCACCTGTCCAAGCGTCGTCAGCACATCGAAGCGCAGATCGAGCAAACGTCATCGAACTATGACCGCGAGAAGCTCGAGGAGCGCCTCGGGCGACTCTCTGGCAACATCGCTGTCGTGCGCGTCGGTGCGTTCACCGAGCCGGAACTCAAGGAGAAGAAGCAACGCGTCGAGGACGCGCTGTCTGCGACGCGTGCGGCGATGGAAGAGGGGATCGTTCCTGGTGGCGGTACCGCGTATCTGCGTATCTTGCCGGAAGTCGAGGCTGTCTCGGCGCCGGGTGACGAGCGCTTCGGAGTGCAGGCTGTTGTCGAAGCTCTGCGCGCACCGTTGACGCAGCTGGGCAATAACGTCGGTCAGGATGGACCCGCGGTCGTTGCCGAGGTCGAAGAACTCGACAGCAACGAAGGCTTCAACGCGGTGACCGGAACGACCTGCGACCTGATCAAAGCAGGAATCGTGGATCCAGTGAAGGTCCTGCGCGTCGCGCTGCAGAATGCGGCCAGCATTGCGGGTTTGAACCTGGTATCGGATGCCGTGATTGCCAGCGTCCCCGATGAGAAGGAAGCAGCGAGCGGGTCGGTGACCTAGTTACTTCTCTCATTGCAGGGGAGGGCTCGGTAAACACCGGATTCGCGGGAGAAGAATGGCGCAAGATTACTACGACATCCTGGGAGTGAATCGCGACGCTTCGGCCGATGAGGTCAAGAAGGCCTA
The DNA here is from genome assembly GCA_039028735.1 of Planctomycetota bacterium. Taxonomy (GTDB): domain Bacteria; phylum Planctomycetota; class UBA8108; order UBA1146; family JAJFFE01; genus JBCCHQ01. Next base: position 3,773 of record JBCCHQ010000068.1, read on the forward strand.
TCGCAAGTTGGCACTCAAGTACCACCCGGACAAGAATCCCGGGGACACCGAGGCGGAGCGGAACTTCAAGGAGGCCGCCGAAGCCTACGACGTGCTGCGTGACGATGAGAAGCGGGCTCGCTACGACCGCTACGGCGCCGAGGGCGTCCGTGGTATGGGGGGCGGACAAGGCTTCAGCAATGTCGAAGACATCTTCAGTGTCTTCGGCGACATCTTCGGCGGCAACTCAGTGTTCGACGATCTGTTCGGTGGGCGTGGTGGGGGGCGGCGCGGCGCACCGCAGGGGGAAAACCTGCGGGCTGAGATCCAGATCACCTACGAAGAGGCTGCCACTGGTGTCAGTCGCGTGTTGTCGTTGAAGCGTGCTGTTGCCTGTGACACCTGTCACGGAACAGGGGCGCGCGAAGGCACAAAACCGACGCAGTGCAGTACGTGTAGCGGTGCCGGACAGGTCGCGCAGTCGCAGGGGTTCTTCTCGATCCGTATGGCCTGCCCGAAGTGCCACGGCAGCGGTCAGATCATCAGCGACCCTTGCAAGTCTTGTGCGGGTTCGGCTCGCTCCAAGCGCAAGGAAGATGTCGAAGTACAGGTGCCGGCAGGTATCTTCGACGGCAGTCGCATACGTCACCCGGGGAAAGGCAACGAAGCCCCCGGCGGTGTGCCAGGCGACTTGTTTGTTGTCGTGCGCCTGAAACCGCACGAGTTCTTTCAGCGCGTCGACAACGATGTTTTGTGCGAGGTGCCGATTTCCTACTCGCAAGCGGCTTTGGGGGCCAAAGTCGAGGTCCCGACGCTACGCGGCAAGGCCGTGATTACGATCCCAGCGGGCACGCAATCGGGAGAGCTGCTGCGGCTGAAGGGACAGGGCTTTCCGAGCCTGGATGGATATCGACCCGGCGACGAGCTTGTCAAAGTCATCGTCGAGGTGCCGCGGAAGATGTCACAAGAGCAGGAGAAGTTGCTGCGGCAACTCGCTGAGCTCGAAGACAGCCAGGTGGATTCCAAGCGGAATTCCTTTTTCGAGAAACTGAAGAACTACTTCGAATAGGTGGAGATGGGGATGTTCCCGACGGACATTGCTGCGGCAGAGGACGAGCTAGTGCCGAAGCCCAGCGAAGATGTCGACGCAAGTGACAGCGCCGACGAGGCCACCGATCAGGAAGCCAACGAGAAGGCGTCCGACGAGACCGAAGCGGCCGCGAGCGATGAAGCTGGCGAAGCGGACGCGCAGAAGCTGCGAGACGAGAATCGCTACTACGTGGAGCAGCTGCAGCGAGCGCGCGCCGATCTCGACAACTACCGGCGTCGGGTACAGCGCGATCAAGCGCAAGAACGGCGCCGCATCACGATGGGTCTCTTTCGCGAGATGCTACCGGTTCATGATGCGATGCTGCTCGCCGCGAACGCCGATGAGAGCGAAGGCTCGCACGATCAGCTGCGCGAGGGGCTGCGGCTGATCCTCGAGAAGTTCGATCGGGTCTTGCAGGACGCGAACGTCGAAGCGATCGCGTCGGTCGGGGAAGCCTTCGATCCGAATCTGCACGAGGCGATGTTCCAACAAGAGACTGCCGAAGTTCCGGAGGGGCAGATCCTCGCTGAGTTCGAACGTGGCTACCGCCTTGGTGAAGACCTGTTGCGCCCGGCCCGTGTTACGGTTGCAAAGGCACCCCAGGCCAGCGAGGAAGAGTAGGCCATGCCCACCTACGACTATGAGTGCGCTGCTTGTGGTCACCGGCTCGAGATCTTCCAGCCGATGAACAGCGAGCCGAAGAAAACCTGCCCGGAGTGCAAGAAGAAGCGTCTAGAGCGTCAGATTGGCGCTGGTGGCGGGATCATCTTCAAGGGGAGTGGCTTCTACGAGACAGACTACCGCAGCGATTCGTACAAGAAGGCCGCGAAGGCTGATCAAGACGCGGCGAGCGGCAAGAGCTCGTCAGATTCGAAGAAGAGCGACAGCGGTGGTAGCACGTCCGGCTCGACCAAGCCGACTCCGTCGAAGGAGAGCTAGGGATGCGCATCGTCTGTCCAGGGTGCCGCGATCCGCAGCATGCGGTCGAACGCGGCTCTCGGTACTTTCCGTTCTGCAGCCCCCAATGCCAAGATCGTGATCTCGCCGGCTGGGTCGCCGAACGCTATCGCGTCGACGGTGGTGCGCCAGAGTTTGGGAGCGACCAAAGCGAGTTTGGCAGCGACCAAGGCCGTAGCGACTAAGATTCTGCGATCCCGGAGCGACGATGGGCCCAGCGACCGCGCCGAAGCTCCGCATCAGATTGGCGGGACCTTTGCGCCGCGACGGGGCTTTCGGAACGCCCCCCAAAAAAGAAGACACCCCATGGCTGCCAACAGGGGCAAACAGCCACGGGGTGTTCTACTTACTGGGTGGTCGCGCTACTACTGGGTGTCACCGTTGCCGACGAGACCTTTCGGCAGCGTGCTGCCTTCCGGGAGCTCGTCCGACGTTACCCACTCGGTTTGACCACCGACGAAGACAACGTTCAAGCCATCGCGGTGCCCCTCGGGGCGGTCCGCGTTGTCGTCACGGATCTTGTCGTCTGACGCGAGCGGCAAGTCGCCCTTGTCGGTCTGACGCGTCGACTGCGACACGTACGCGTACGAGCAGGTATCCGCCGACAGCTGGTACTTCCCATCGTCGTCTCGGATGGCTTCGTCATCGTTGTGCTCAGCGCAGATGAAGAGGCTCGGGGTGACGTCGTCGTAGTTCCACTTCGCGAGAAGCTGGAGCGATTCGAACGCCAACGGGTCCTTCTTCTTGCGGTCGAACGGGAACTTCCCGCCCTTGTCATCCGCATACGTCGAGCTCAGCGTGCCGATCTGCCGCAGGTTGTTGAGGCAGGACGTTCGGCGCGCGCGGCGACGAGTCATGTTCACGGTCGGCACGAGCAGCCCGGCCAAGAGAGAGATAATGGCGATTACGACGAGAAGCTCGACCAGCGTGAACCCTTTGGTTCGCTTGGTTTGAAGCATGTGCTTCCTCCTTCCGAACAAGAAACTGTAGCGACATGGAGCCACGCTGCTCCGTGTCTGTCCTCACGGCTAACCCAGTATCACGCACGCTAAGTCGCCACCCAGTGGAAGCTTAACCCCTGCTTGCCGAGTGGGTCCAGGTGTGGACCTGTGGGATCCGTGTTCCAATTGTGCCATCTCTTGCGATGAGAGACACCCCCTTTCTATCTTCGGCTGCCGTGGGGGGTTGGTAACAGGCCCTATACGAAGCCGGATTGACACCCTCTACGCCTGACTTCTATAATCCCGCTCTTTCCCGCAGGTTGCCGCGCTACCTGCAGGCTGTGTTCGGCCAGCTGTCGCGAGCCCCACGCTCGCTGCACTGACCGCTACCGAGCTGAAACCCTAGTTGCCCCGATGTCCTTGGGACTGGGTAAGCCGTCGGGGGGTGGGTTCTGCCGGAAGCCACGTGCGTCGCACGAGCTAAGACTGCAGTAGGGCCTGCCACTGACGGTGGGACCAATGACGGTGGCAATCGTCACGATTGTCTTTGGGTCCATCGCCTGATGGGGTCAGCAAAGTGAAGCATAGAAGCAAAGTAGGAGGACAGGTGAGTCGTTTTCACCCGAAGGGCGGCCTAGCCCTGATCCTGGCAGTGGCGTTGGCGCCGGTGTGCATGACCGTTGCCCAGGATGACGCTGCGCCGGACGCGGCCGACAATGTGATCCAGATCGACAAGCTCGAGTTCAAGTTCGAGCGTCCGCGCACGGTGATCATCTATCCCATCGGGGATCAGCAGAACGCCAAGGGGGTCGACGCCGGTCGAATCTACTGGTATCTGCGCTACTCGCTCACCAACACGGGCAAGGACACGTCTGAGTTCTTTGTGACGCTGCTCGCCCGTTCCGACAAGGATCGGACCTATGCGGATCTGGCACTGCCAGTCGTCGAGAAAAAAATCGAGCGGATCGAGGGGCGCGAGCTGCACTCCAAGGGAGACGTCCAGAAGGAAGGGAAACTCATCAGCACGTATGAGGAATACGCCTCTGGGCAGAGCCGCAACTGCGTCGCGATCTTCAACCCGATCGATCCGGAAGCCGACTTCATTACTGTGGACGTCCACGGCCTTGTAAACGACATCGAGACTCAGAAGCTCGAAGGTGGTGTCGTCCGAGTGCAGGAGCGCGTGCTCCGGTTGAAGTTCGCTCGACCTGGAGATGAGTTCTACACTTCTTTGGATCAGTTCACGTTCAAGAGCAAGGAATGGGTCAAGATCCAGCATGATCTGAAGCTCGAAGAGTGATACTGAGGTTCGACGATCGCCGGGGGGCTGGAACCATCGTTGAGGATCCACGCGCGTATCTGAGATCGCTTTCTGCCGAGGAGTTGCAGCTGCTCGTCCTACGAGACGAGCTGTATGACGGTTCCTGGGACGAAATGAAGAGAGATCTCGAAGATCGCAGGGACGGGAAACCGTTCATTTTCAAGCTCGTGAACAGGATCGAAGAGGATCTTGCTCGGATCGAGAGGCTGGCCGGCTTCGAAGACAAGCACGGAGTCAACCTCTCAGACTTTCTAGATGCAGAAGAGTGACACCAGGGCGCCAGCACCAGCTGGCATTCTGCGGAAGGACTGAAAGCAAGTGCATTTCTTGATGCGTATCGCCGCGGTGGGGCTTTGCATGGCGCTGTTCGCCGGTTGCAGCGGCGTGACGCCGCGATCCGTTTCGCTAGGCGACTCAGCGCCGAGTGATTCGATGGACATGGGTGGCGGCTCGGCAGCTGCCAAGGCCTTGCAAGTCGACGACAAGCGGCTCGAAGAGATCCAGTTCCGTTCCCTTTGGACCAACACTCAGCTCAAGGGAATGATCGCTCAGGCGTGGTTCTCTGGAGAAGACCTCTACATCGTGCGCTCGAAGACGAGCGGCTCTGGTGACAACCGTAAGACCTCCTACGACCTGCTGCGCGTCAATGGCGTGACCGGCATTGTCGACTGGTCGTTTGCGCTCTCGGGCAAACTCGAGTTCGCGCCGACCGCGTACCACTACCCGGCCGAAATGCAGGAGTCGCACCCGTCTGAGCTCTACATTGTGCAAGACGACGTCGTCTACTGTATCGACAACCGCTACGGTGCAGAAAACTACCGCGTCGACGTCGGTTTCCCGGTGTCGACTAGCATCGCAGTGTCGCAAGACAACTTCATCGTCGCTTCTTGGAACCGCCGAGTCTACGGCTTCTCGAAGGCGTCTCAGCTCGAGGCTTGGACCTACATCACCGACGCCGTCATCACGGCAACGCCCGTGATCGGTGGTCTCGACGTCTATGTGGGTAGTGAAGACAACAACCTGTATGCGCTGAACGTCGGTGCCGGGTGGGTCGAAGGGAAGTCGTGGAAGCAAGCGACAGGCGGCAAGATCGTCTCGCGCCCGCTCTACTACAGCGACCGTGTCTACTTCGGTTCGTGGGACTACAAGGTCTACTGCCGTGACAGCTACAAGGGCCTGCTGCGTTGGGGGTACCCAGCGCAAGCACCGATCACGCAACCAGTCGGCCTGTTTCGCGAGTGGGTGTTCGCGATTACGACGACTGAGCACCGCGCTGACCGTTCCTGGCGTCTGCTGGCGCTCGATCGCTCCGAGGGCAAGAAGCGCTGGGAGCGCTCCGATATCCGCGAGATTCTCGCCGCCGATCCTTTCCACTGCTTTGCGATGGACGGATCGCGTACTCTGCACGCGCTGCGCCTCGAAGACGGCGTCGGCTCATGGAGCCTCGATATGTCGAACTTCGATTTCGTCCTCGGACAGGATGCCGATCAAGGACGCGCCCGGGAGCGCCTCGGCCGTATGTTCCTGATCAGCAAGAAGGGTTTGATCCAAGCGATCGAGCCGCGTCGCTAGACGCGACTTCGCTGGAGGCATTCAATCGCGCGTGAGACGAAGCTCGTCTCGCGCGCGATTTTTTTTGGGGCCGCACGCTGGGCCGGGAAAGCCTCGTGGGTTACGACAGGGACTCGCTGGAGCTTGTCTAGCGACGCCGGAGGGCAACGTTCAGCAAGAATCCTTCGGTCGTGTGTGCGTCACAATCGACCTGGCCGCTCCACGGTCGGAGTGCGTCGGTGCTTCGTGCGCGAACACCCGGGATCCATTCGACTCCGCGATCGGACACCAGCACAGGATACTCGGCTCTCAGCGCATGCGGGATTGCGGCGTTCCGCAAGAGTTCAGCGACATCTGCGTGCCCAACCTCCGTTTCGATGCGGTCAGCCGGTTGCACCGCGCGCCACTGCAGATTATCGGTGTCGAGCGCTGGCAGGGGTGTGCACAACGCGCTCTCCCCGGTTGCCAAGGAGCTCGTCGGACCGATGCGCGCCCGCAATCCGAACGTGGTTTGTAACGTTCGTTGCGGTTGTGGATAGGACGTCGTGGGGCGACCAGGCGTCGCCAAGAAGAGCGACAGTAGGTGCGCGCTCCGTTCCAGCGTCCAACCCCCCGGCAATGCATAATGATGACCGCTGCCCGTGGCTGTTGCGATGTTGGACCAGGCTTCGTAGTGGTCACGTTGCAAGCCGTCTTGATCGCGACCCCGCTCGGCCCGCTGTTGCAACTGTCGCCAGACCGATCGCAAAAGCACCGGCAGCAGCGGCGAGTCTGGTGCCTGCGGGAGTACGGAGCGCTCGACGACCATCGCGTGTGGACCCCATTGGCACTCTTGCAACAGCGGCCCGGTCAGGTGCTGCAGGCAATTGTCGACCTGCTCGGCCTCTTTGGCGAGGGCCAGCAACGCGCGACCGAAGCGCGGGTTGTAGTCACGCAGCAGCGGCAAGAGCTCGTGGCGGATGCGGTTGCGTCGAAAGTGGACGCTGGCATTGGTCGAGTCTTCGCACGTGGTGACGGCAGTAGCGTCGACGAGCGCGCGTAGGTCCGCTTTTGGAATATCGAGCAAGGGGCGCAGCAGCCGTAGTTCGCTGTCGCCGTCGAGGCGAGTGCTCGGCAGGATTCCGTGCAAACCGTGCAACGCCGTTCCTCGCAGCAGATTCCCCAGGACGGTTTCGATCTGGTCGTCACGGTGGTGAGCTAGTGCGATCGCGTAGAGCTGGTCTGTTTCTCCCCATTCGCGATAGACCTGCCGGCGCAGCTCCCGTGCTGCAGTCTCCTCGGACGAGGAGTGTTCTGCACGATGCGCGGCGACATCGACGTGGCGTTCGTGATATTGCCAACCCAACTGCGCTGCGAGTTGCTGGCAACTTTTGGCGGCCTGATCCGCCTCAACGCCGCGTAGACCGTGGTGGATGTGGCCGAGCGAAAGATCCAAGTCAGGACGCCGGCGCTCCTGCAAACGTCGCAACAGGAGGGCGAGCGCGACCGAATCTACGCCGCCGGAGCACGCGACGCGGAGGCGCGCACCCTGGGGGAGCAAGTCGACGGCCGGCAGGAACTGAGCATAGGCGCGGTCGGGTCTTGCCGAGGTCATGTCAGCGCATGATCAGTTCGAACCGGAACGACAGTGGCAGTGCGGCGTTGGCCGGGGGAGGTGCGAACGGACTCAGTTCCTCGATGATGCGCTGCAAGCGGGCTCCTGGGACGCGGCTCCCCGGTGCCGCTCGGAGGCTCATGTAGTACAGATAGCCTTCTCGTTCGACTCGAAACGACAAAATGGCGCGCTGCTCGCCGACGCCGTCTTCGGCCTTGACTGCGATCTCTGGGTAGTTGTCGTCGAGGGCGTTGCGGATCTGCTCGCGGACGTAGAAGCGATACTTGCGGACGGTCCCCTGACGCTTTTCTTCGGCCACGATCTTGGCGGTGTCTTCGAGGCATCGTTGCAGCGCGGCTGCGTCGAGGGCGCCGTCAGTGGCGCTGTTGTCGTTGGGTTCCGTGGCGTCCGCCGGAGCCGTGGCCATCGTGGGTTGGGCAGTGGCTGCTGGTGCGGACGCGACTGCCGGCTCGGGCACCACCGGTGCTGGCTCAGGTTCAGGCTCCGGTTCCGGTGCTTCGGGGCTCGGCGCAGGCTCCGTTTCTGGTTCCGGTGGTGCGGGGAGCATTGCTTTGAGTGGCGTTTCGGGTGGAGCCAGTGGAGTTTCCGGCGCAGCTGGCGCGTCCTCTGGTGGCGCGGGGGCCGTCAGCGCAACCTGCAGCGTGAGCGGCTGCGGTTCGATCGTTCGCGCATCGGGTCCTGGCGCGGCCAGCAAGACGCCGAGATGGACAGCGATCGAAATCAGGAAAGCGTTCTGTAGCGGTTTGGCGCGCAAAAGGGGCCTCCAACAAGGGACGCCCCCGACTCTACTCGCCTGGGCGTTGCAACGGAAGCCGTTCGTCGCGTGTCGCAGCGCAACCTTTTAGCGTGCCCGGGCGACCTTGCGCAGCTGTTGGCGCCACGCCCCCTCTAGCTGTTCGCAGCTCGAGTAGGGGGTGGCTTCGCGTAGCGCTTGATTCGGGTCTGGATAGATCGACAACAAGCGTAGTAGCGCGAAGAACTTCTTCCGCGTGAGCTTCTCTTGCAGGAAGCCGATCACAGAGTTGCACTGCGCGTAGAAGACCTTGATCCGTGCGGCATCGGGGTAGTCGTTGTGGCTCAGCAGCGTGGCTACCGAGAACAGCTCTCCGGCTGCGTTCGCTTCGGCGACAACGCGTCGATAGTACGACTGTTTGTGCGGTGGCTCCTCGCGAGTAGCCACGCCTTCCTCGACCCAGACGGGAATCGTCAGGCCAACCCCGAGGCGGTGGGGCAGCACTACGTGGGCCAGCTCGTGCGGGAGCGTTGCCGATAAGAACTCGGGATCGTCCGCGTTGAAGTGAACGGTCTGTGTGGTCAGGATTCCGTAGCGGCGCTCATTCACGGTGACTGCCTGACTCCAGCTGGGAGCGTTGGCGGCTGCGTGGAAAGTGTCGCGGTCGCTGTGCAGCACGATGCGGACCTTGCCGCGCCACTGCGGTTTCGTGCCGCTTGCGAACCAGCTGCGCTGAAGCCGTGCCAAGTGGTGTTCCAAGTAGCGCTCCAGCTCGGCTGCGCGCGGACCGTTCGCGTGCGCGATCACGAAATGACGGGACTCATGCGTGCCGCTCGCCTCGGCCAGCTGGCGCCAGCGCGGATCGCCCGCAGGGAGACCGGTCGTGCGCCGCAGCTGCTCTTCGGCCAACGCTCGGAGGTCGACGAGATGGCGCTTGTCGCCACCTTGCTTGCCATCGATCGAAGCGTACAGATTCGCAGCTTCGCTGAGATCGCCGTCTCCTTCGGCGGCCAGCGCGAGGTGATAGATCAACGCAGCGTTGCCGGGAACCAGGTCTAGCGTCTGCGTGAGCCGGGCGCGCGCAGTCTTGAAGTCACCCTTCTCGAGGTAGGGGACGACCAGTTGGACTTCGGCGAATGCCAACGGTGTTTGTAGCCGGTCGATGTAGCCCGGTTCGTGCTGCAGTGCGGTGTGATAGAACGCGCGTGCGTTTTGGTAGAGTTGCTCTTCGAAAGCCACGTGTCCCAACACGATCGCCGCCGTTGCATACGGGCGGCGCCACTTCTCACGATCTTCGGGAAACCCTTCGACCAGCTGTTCGTAGTGCCGGAAGGCTCCTGCAAAGTCTTGGGTCTGAATCGCTTGTTCGGCTTCGAGCTCGAGTCGTTGCCGCGTGCGCTCGATATCTTCGAGCTGTTCCTTGAGCCGGACCAACGGCTTGGCTTTGGGGTCGAGCTTGGTGGCTTCCTCGAGCAAGGCGTTGACGCGGCGAAAGCGACGTCCTGCGCGTGCGTTCTCAGCGGTGCGCACCAAGCCGTCGACGAGGGCCCGGCGGCACGGTTCCGATCCTGGGTTCTCCTGATGAGCGCGGCGAAGCAGCTCGAGCGCTCGCTCGTAGTCCCGAAACGCGAGCAGCCGTTCGCCAGATTTGCGGAGGTACTTGTCGTCAGCTTCGCGCTCGATGACCTCGATCTCGTCGCGCGGGATCGTCATCGTGCCGTAGGGGACCTGGACGGTAGTCTCGTTGTCGCCCTCCAGCAGAATCTTGCCGCGGATCTCGCGGCCGTTCTTGAGGATGACGAGGTCGGCTCGTAGCGGTTGGGTCAGCAGGCAGCCCGCGAGGACTGCTGCAAAGGCAAGGGCTCGCTGCCCCTTTCGAACGACCGCCTTGACGTGGCTCCTCATAGCGATGGATGATCCCTTCTCGGTCCTGGCCCGCAGCTGCGCGGCCGGGAGGCCGGAGCGTCGAGCGATCGTGCCGGTTGTGCTCTTGGGCCGCTCACCTGCCTCACGGGCGGGGTGCGGAGTCACCGGCTGCTTCCTTATCGGTCGTTTCAGGAAGAGGATTCGAACCTTTCTCGGTCGAATCCATGTTTGTCGTCAATTCTGGAGGAGCCACTGTGCAGTTCGCTACGTACGTCGATCCAATCGCCCAACGCTATGCGTCGCAGGCAATGAGCGAACTGTTTTCTCCCCTGGAGCGGGCGCGTACCTGGCGTCGGCTCTGGATTGCGTTGGCCGAGTCCGAACACGAGCTGGGACTGCCGATTTCCAGCGAGCAACTCGACGAGCTACGTTCGGCGGCGGATCAGATCGATCTGGCCCGAGTCGCCGAACACGAAGCGCGCTTGCGCCACGATGTCATGGCGCACATTCACGCCTTCGGTGAAGTCGCGCCTGGGGCGCGCGGGATCTTGCACCTCGGCGCGACGTCGTGCTTCGTGACCGACAATGCCGACCTCCTGATCATTCGCGAAGGGATGGAGATCATCTCGCAGCGTTTGTTGCGGATGATCCACGGACTGTCGCGGTTTGCGCGCGAGCACGCCACAACCCCGACACTTGGATTGACGCACCTGCAGCCTGCGCAGTTGACGACGGTCGGCAAACGCGCCGCACTATGGATTCAAGATCTCGTCGATGTTTGGGAGGGGCTCACGCAACTGAGCGGACGGCTGCCGTTTCGCGGGGTCAAAGGAACGACGGGAACCCAAGCGTCCTTCTTGCAGCTCTTCGATGGCGACGCGTCGAAGGTGCAAGAGCTCGAGCGCCGCCTCGCAGAGAAGATGGGATTCACGCAGGTCGTAGCGCTGACGGGGCAGACCTATTCTCGCTCTTGGGACTATCGCGTGTTGTCGGTCTTGTCTGAGTTGGCGATCGCACTCCACAAGTTTTCGACCGACTTGCGCCTCGCGCAGAGTTGGGGGGAGCTCGAGGAGCCGTACGGTTCGAGTCAGATCGGTTCGTCGGCGATGCCTTACAAGCGCAACCCGATGAAGGCAGAACGCTTGGGATCGTTGGCCAAGCTGCTGCAGGGGATAGCACCCGGCATGGCGAACGTGGCGGCAACACAGTGGATGGAGCGAACGCTCGATGACAGCGCCTTTCGTCGTGTCGGCTTGGCGCAAGGTTTCCTCTGCGCGGACTCGATGCTGATCATTGGCCGCAACATAGCCGACGGACTGCGGCTGCAACCCGTCGTTGCCGAGCGCCGGGTGATGGACAATCTTCCGTTCCTTGCGGCTGAAGAACTGTTGATGCACGGCGTGAGTGCTGGCGGCGATCGTCAAGATCTGCACGAACGCATTCGCCAGCTGTCGTGGAAGGCCACCGAGGAGATTCGCGCCGGGCGTCCCAATCCGCTGCGCGCACTGCTGGAAGAAGATTCGGTGCTGGCACCGTTTCTGGAGCAACTCCCGCCGTGGGACCCGCAGCGGTTCATCGGCCTGGCTCCGCAACAGACGCTCGCCTATCTCGACGACGTTGTTGCGAAGTTGCCACAACCCGTGGACGATGACGTGTCCGAGTTGTCGGTCTAGCCGATGACCCAGACGACGGGTCAGGTCATCTTTCGCTCCAGTCGCCAAGTGACGGTGCGCGTCGCTGACGAGGAGTGGAGTTGCGAATTGCGTGGCCTCATGCGCCGCGACGGTCGCGGCACTGTTGTCGTGGGCGACGTCGTGACGGTCGAGCCGGATGGTCCGGGCAAGGGCCGGGTCATGAAGGTGCATCCCCGGCGCTCGCAGCTGTCCCGGCGGCGGGAGTCGGGTGGGGCCCGTGAACTCGTCGTTGCCGCAAACATCGACCAAGTCGTTGCCGTCTTCGCGGCGCGCCAGCCCAAGCTGAAGTTCGGAGCCCTCGACCGTGTCCTCGTCGCCGCAGCCTACAACGACCTGCCGGCGCTGATCGTGATCAACAAGAGTGACTTACAACTTCCAGCGCAACAGCGCGAGCGGCTGGACGTCTATCCCCGTATCGGCTACCGCGTGCTCGAGGTCAGTGCCGAGGCCCAGCAGGGCGTGGACAGGTTGCGCGACGAACTGCATGGGCGAGCCAGTGTCGTGGCGGGGCCCTCGGGCGTCGGGAAGTCGTCGCTGCTGAGCTTGTTGACCGGGCTCGAGCTGCGCGTAGGTGAGGTCAGCCATGCTAACGAGAAGGGGAAGCACACGACGACGGCCGTGAACTGGTATCCGCTCCCCGGAGAGCCGGGGGCGGACGCAGGAGCCGCGGTGGATACGCCCGGTTTCCGCGACTACGCTCTGTGGGGCATCGAGCCGCCCCACATCGCACCTCTGATGCCAGATCTGGCACCGTTCGTACCCCGCTGCCGCTTCTCGAACTGCCTGCACCTCGAAGAACCGGGCTGTGGCGTCATCGCGGCTGTCGAGGCCGACGAAGTAACCTTCGAGCGCTACAGAAGTTATGTTGGTATACTTGATTCTGTACTCGAGCAGCGGGACTGAGTCCGAGATCCACCCAGCTCCATAAGTCACGTTCCAGAAACTATTTGTGCTGGTTCTGTGAGATCTCCCGCAGGATTCGCCACGTCGTTGCGTCCTCGTCTATGAAGGTCTTGGACCTTTCGGGACCGCAGAGGCGACGTTTCTCCGCTCGCTCACGTTCGCTGGTCTCCCGTCAGATCGTATGGCAGGAGACTCGAGATTCATGAGAGGCGTGGCAAGTTGAGGGACGACGGCGCTGCGATCGATGGCAAGGGCACCGGCAACGGTGCCAAGCCGGAGAAAGGTCGAGCGGAGGCAGCGGCACAGAGTGCCGCGCTCGCGCGTCGCGCACTGCGCGGCGACGGGCAAGCCTTCTCCGAGTTGGTGCACTTGCACCGGCGCGTTGCTCTGAGTGTCGCTTACGGAGTCGTCGGTGAAACGAATCAAGCCGCCGACGTCGTCCAAGAGGCATTTCTCAAGGCTTTCCAAGTACTTCGGCAACTGAAGGAACCAGATCGGTTCCTTTCGTGGTTCCTGACGATTGTCCGGACCACGGCCACCGACGCGGTTCGTCGCCGTGTGCGGTGGGGAGTTCGAGAGATCCCCGTCGCCGGGGGCGAGTTCCCCCAAGTGGGTGGGGACACGAACTCAGGAGTTGCCGGAGGTGGAATCGGCAGCGGCATTCATGCCGAGGTCGGTCCCGAAGAACGACTGTTGCAGCAAGAGGAAGCGACCGAGATTCGAGCAGCGCTCGGCTCTCTGTCCCCGGACTACCGGGAAATCATCCTCCTGAAGCACGGTGAAGGTTTGTCGTACAAGGAGATTGCCACACTGTTGGCGATCAGTGTGAGAGCCGTCGAGTCGCGCCTCTTTCGTGCGCGTCAGCGTCTCGGCGAGCTGCTCGGAATTCGTGAGCGGGAGTTCACGGATCTTGGAACTGAAGGAAGTGGAACGTGAGCCCGGTAGGCGCCTCACCAGACGGCCAACCCAGCGGCCGGCGTACAGAATTCGACGCGATGCTCGAGCGCAACGTCTCCGGGCTGCTCCAAGAGATGGAGCAGCGCCTCGGAAGCGCGGCGGATTTGCAGCGCTCGCTCGAGTCCGCCGATGTCGTGCGCGGCAGCGATCCGGCAGTTCCTGCGCCAATGACCACGGGACCAATAACCGCAATGCCAATAACCGCAATGCCAAAAACCGCGATGCCCGTTCCCGCGAGCGGCCGCTGGCGCTGGCAGCGAGTGGCCGCCGTGATAGCGGTGCTGGTCCTCGCCGGAGTCTTGTGGGCGACGCTCGCCAACGATGGTGCCGAAGAGCGCGGCGGTTCTGCGAACCGCGATTTGGCCGCCGGCGAGTCGCTCGAATCTATTGGGTTGGAAGCTGCTGAATTCGAGAACGCTGTGCTCGAGTACGAAGCTGGCGTCCAGCTTGCACGTGAAGGTCGTGCCCGTTCGTTCGTTGGGGCAGGGTCAGTGGAACTACAGTCGGCAGACGAGCTGTCCGTTGCCCCCGGAGGCACGGCTCGTGTGCTTTTTCCTGATGGCAGTTCCGCCGAGTATGTCGGCGGCAGTCACTTCGTATTGCGCTACAGCGCCAGTGGCACTCCGATCTTCGATCTCGATGAGGGCAGTGGTCGCTACTCTGTGCGCAAGCATTCGACCGGCCTGCGAGTCGTCACACCGTTGGCGGACGTCGTCGTTGTCGGGACCGAATTCACGGTTTCGCACGATCGTTGGATCGCCCGCACCGGCGAGCCGCGTACGGCCGTGGATGTGCTCGAAGGTGAAGTCGCGGTTTCGGCGCGCGATAGAACCGGCACAGGTCGCGTAGTGACACACTCGGTAACGCCCGGACAGCGGGCTGTTGTCGTCACGCAGTCGTTGTTGGTCGGCGCGATGAAGCCGACTGCGTTTTCGGCGCGGCCGAAGCCGCAACCGCCGACGAAACCTCGCGTGCGTGGCGCGTATGAACTCTTCTATGGCTCCCCGGAGTTCGACGAAGTGCCCGGCAGTACGTTGGATCTGCCGTCCCGCCAGCAGTAGACGCACTGTCCATTCTATGGGCAGCTCGTTCGCAGTAGTGCTCGATATCAATCGCTGAACCCGTTGAGCGCGTGGGCCGAAGTGGCTGCGCGTGGTTGTGCGGCCGTCAACGCGTTGCTAGGATGCCGCCGGCTCGCAGGCTCAACGTCGCTCTAGTTCCTATCGCCGCGCAAGTGGACCCCAGTCGCAGGGGTGTACCCGCGCACTAGACGTTGCGGTCCTGCTAAGAACGTTTCTCTGGATAGAGAGTGTGAAATCGATGGAACTCTCGAACCAGACGAGGAGAAACGACGAGCGAAAGCTGCTCGTGATCACTGGAGATGTCGCGGTTGCACAACATGGGGATGCCGTGCGCGCTCTTGCGCATTCACTCCACGACAGCTCGTTGCGTCACCGTGAACCCTGGGCAGAACACGACTGTGCTGATCCGACCTGTCTTCACGAAAGCCGAACCTTCGTCGGCGAGTACATGGAGGTGTTTCCAGGTCACTACCACCGCTACCTGGGCCTGTTCGAGCAAGCTCGTGGCGGCACCTTGTTGCTGCGCCGAGTCGAATGCCTCGGGAGCGCTGCGCAACGCACCCTCGCGAGCGTGCTGGAACAGCGCTTCTTCTCACCGATTCGCAGCAGTGAGCCGCGGACCTACGAGGCTACGACGATTCTGACGCTCGGGGAGGGGGAAGCAGTGGGGGACCACACCGTGGATCCTGCGCTCCAGCGCGTTCTTGCTACTGCTGAAGCCGTCGTTCAAGAGGACGCGAACGCGTAGCCGTCGGCAAAGCAGATCCACGTGTTGTTGTAGAACCACGCCTCATAGTAGCGCGCTCCTTCACGGACCCACGTCACGCTCTCGGGGTATCCGCAGGCCGTGATGATCTCCTTGCGGGTCATGCCCTTGGCGATCTTCTTCTCGGCAGCCAGTCCGGCGTAGTGTTCGTTGGAGCGACTTCTCAGGATCGTCACGCTCAGTTCCGCGCGGTGATTCTGTGACATTTGCTCCAGCAGCGTAGCCCGCTCTTGCGTGATGATCTGCTCGTCGTGGCGCGTCATCCGAAACTGAGCGAGGTACTCTTGCTCGAGACGCCACCCGGCGGCCGTACGAACAAGACCATGCTGCTGCAGTATCTTGGCGATATCGGCGTGCCCGCCGTGCTTTTCAGCCAGGCGTAGCAGCGTCGTCGAGTCGGCCGTGCGGTCGGTACCCAAGAGTGCCAAAGCTTGACTCAGTAGCTGTGGCGTCGGGCGCTGGCCCTGACTGATATCGTTGAGGCATTGCGACAAGTCCTGCTGCAGGAGCTTTGCCAACGCGGTCTCGGTCGAGTCGGCCGCGACGACTCCCTTACCCCAAGCAATGACGCTGAGACTCGTGCTGCCTGTGCTCTGCGAAAACTCAGCACGCCGGCGCTCGTAGTAGGCTTGCGGCGGAGCTCCCTTCGACACCTCTGACACGATCCATTGCGGACCGCCCGCGGCTCGCTGCACGGCTATTCGCACTTCTAGGAAGCGGCTGCGAATATCGGCGTCACGCAGGATCGGGAAGCTGTCATGACTCGGCAGGTTGAGGGCAACGGGTCCCCCTTCGAGGCGGACGGTCGATCCGACGAGGCTCTCGAGGCGTCCGTAGACGACGACTTCGCCGCCCTTGTGGGCCGCCGGCAACGGTAGCTCCGCTGCGAGCTGCGGAACCGACGCGTTGGCGGCCGCACACGGCAACAACAGCACTAGCGCCAGGAACACCCTCATTCTGCACCTGTTTCGAGTTGGAGTAGTTTGCCGTTGGCGAGCATCACGAAGACCGTGTGCTCGGGTCCGGGGGTCATGCCCCAGACGTTGGCCTCCGTCGACATGGCCCAGACCTGCGTGCCGCTATTGCGGCGCAAGCACAGCAGCCGCCCGTCTGGCGTCCCGTGCAAGACCGTCTTTGCGCCAATCACCGGTGCGCACGCAGTCGCGGTCGGAACCCGACCACGCAGCACTTGGTTCGGGCTCCAGAGAACCCACTGCGCTCCGGCAACAAAGTGCACGGTGCCATCGTCGTTGCGACCGCGAGAAACGAACTTCCCCGCTTGCTTCGCACCGGGGACCGAGCCGTCCGGAAGGAGCCAGCCCGGGGACTGTGCAAACTGTTTGGAATCGATCTGCTGCCCCGCACCGTCCCAACGGATTCGTCGCTGCTCGCGGGTGAGCGCGTGAACGCCTGCGTCCAACAAGCGCACCGCGACGACTGGATACTGCGCTTCCAGGCGACTGAGCAATTCCCCGCTCTGCGCGTCGAGGATGTGCAACGCGCCACTCTCGTCGCCGAAAGCAACCTTCTGGTTGTCTGCGGAGATTGCGACGGGCGACGTGATCGGCACGGTTGTCTGGCGCGACCACATGGCATCTCCGGTGGCCAGGTCGAAGCGTTCAATCAGACCGCTTGGGGTTGTCAGCAAACCATCGTCTTCGATCTGCGCCAACAGCGGGACTGGGTGCCCGACGGTGCCGACGCTCCGCCGCCACAGCGGCGTTTCGGGGTCTACCGTCCGGTAGTCGAAGCCGTAGAGGCTGCCGTCGCGGCACGGCACGATCAGCAGTCGACCCGAGATCAACAGCTCGCCATCGCAGGGGGCAGGGAACGTCGCCCGCTGCACCGGAATACGCGACAAGTCGAACTGCAGTCGCACGCGTCCATCATCGGTGAAGTGATGTTTGTCAGGGCTTCGGCCGCGACTGTGAATCTCGACGTCGAATTCTTCCCCGGGCGAATAGCGGTGTAGGTAGGGTGTCTTGCCCCGCTCGACGCCGTCGATCCAGACTACGGCCCCTGCCGGGGTCGACTCGATCTGGATCGGGAAGAAGATCTTCTCGGGGTTGACCAGTTGTCTGTAGTCGGCGAGGAGCCGCTCGTAGATGCGCCGCGCTTCGCGCAGACGCCCGGCGGCTTCGGCTTCGGTCGCGGCCGTTGCGAGATCATGGGCCTCACCCTCGCGCTTGATGCGTTGCTGCTTGGCAGCTTCATGAGCGTTGCGCAAGCGCGACTGCTCATCTTCGCGAAAGTTGCGTTCTTCCATCTCCAGCGTCTCCATGCGGTCACTGGCAGCACCCGCTTGGGTGGACATGGAGTAGTCTTCTGCAATCACGCGGTAGACGGCTCGGGCATCTGCGTACTGGCCGGTGCTCGCGTGGGCGCTCTCGATCAGCAGCGCCTCTTGGAACAGTTCGCGCGCACGCAGTTCGTAGCGTACCGGATACACCAGAAGTGCTAGCAACCCGATCAACGCGCCGCCGGCAGTCGTGAAGCGGCGGATCTTGCGCGACTCGCGCTCTTCTTCGAGGGCGAGTAGCTCTTGGATTCTCTTGCGGACCTCGGTCCGTTCCGGATCGAGATCATAGATCTGTCGGTAGAGGCGGATGATTTCCGGAAGGTTGCGTTTCTCCGACAGCAGCGAGATGGCTTGTTCGTAGTGACTGTTGGCAGTGTCGATCTGACCTTGCTGCCGGCAAACGTCACCACGCTCGACCCAGTACTGGGCCGAGTCACCCATTTCAGTCGAGAGTTCGTCGAGGTGATCGTGAAGCTCGTCGAAGCGCCCTTCTTCGGTCAGCGAGCGAGTCAGCGCTTCGCGGATCGGTGCAAGCTGTTTCGGGTTTCCTTGGGCGCGCAGTGCCCACAGTGACCGCAGCAGCTCGCTGCCGCGATCACCGCGCCGGAATGCGTGCTGGCCGATCTCCCAGGCTTCTGCGTCGCGCTGTTGCGACTGAAAGCGAGCGACAGCCTCGAGGAGGAGGCGCGATCCCAGCTCACGGTCTCCGTTGTCATAGAAGTGCAGGCCCGAATCAGACAGGAACTTCGGATCTTGGCGGGCTTCGTCGCAAGACTCGAGGAGATAGTGCAGTAGCTCGTTGGCGCGCTGCACCTCCTCCTGTTTCTTGAGCTGTTGCACCTGATCGAGCGACTCTTTGTAGTCGAACGCTTGCAGCCACCCTTGGGCCACGAAGTGGTGCAGGCAGCGCAGCGTCTGAAAGCGTGTGCGCGGCGACGACGTCAACAGATCGGTGATCGGCGCCGGCTGCTTCGTCAACTCCCAGACGCTCGCGTCACAGAGAGGGTCTCCTGGCTGAAAGCGAGCGCCCTTGGCGCGTCGGAAGATCGCACGAAAGTCTGGGATCAGGCTTTTGATGATCCGTAGCTCGTCGAGTTGGCGGAGTCCCTCCATCAAGACGGCTTGCGGATCGATGTTGATCTGGGTGTAGCGTTGCAGTGGATCGGCGAGTTCCTCGGGGCAATAGTCAGGCAGGAACTCGAACGTTCCACGCTCCCAGAGGAACAGATCGTAAAGCTCCTCTTCGACCTTCTGCTGCAGCGCCGTCTGCACGTCGTCGACGCTGATCAGCCCCCGATCGATGAGAATGCGACCGACGAGGCGGCCGCTCTCCTCTTGCTCGGCGATCGCCGACTCGATGTCCTGCTCAGAGACGAGCCCACTGCGCAGCAAGATTTCCCCGAAGCGAATGGATTGCCCCGTCGACACGAACGAGATCGACCCCGTCGCGAAGTGGATGCACTTCTTCTCCGCTCCGCACTCAACGACCAGCGTACCGGTGTGCTGGTTGAGTGCGAGAGTCTGGAAGAGCTCGGCGAGCCCGAAGTGTTGTAGTTGGCCCTTGAGGGTCATCGGGGATGTTCGTCCATCTCGGCTAGGCGGAGAATCAGGAGTATCTACTGATCAAGGATACGAGACTCTCGTCGAATCGACCAACTGCCGAGGTCGGCGACGGGGCGAAGTGGCTGCCGGGTGGCCAGTTTCGGGGGGAGCAAGCTATGCTTGTTAGTAACGCGCGCGCGGGACGAATCGCACCGCCGCGCTTTCTCGGAACACGCAAAGAAGGACGTCATGGATATCCGGATGCGACTACTCGTCCGCATGCTGCGGCAACAGGGGATCGCCGACGAGCACCTGCTCGGAGATCTGTTGCGCATCTCGCCCGACGTCGAGTCGCTGCTGCGTCACTTGGTGGCGCACGGGACGATCTCGAAGGACTGGGCTGTGCGTGCCGGGGACTCAGTACGACGAAAAGCCCGAGGCGTGCCCCCGGACGCGAAGACGCTGGTCGCTCAAGAGCGCTCCTTTGGTCAGCTGGCCCTGCGCAAGGGTCTGGTGGCCGTCAGCGAACTGGAAGCCGGAATCTTGGAGCAGCAGCGCCTCTTCCGGATGAACCTACGCTTTCGCATCGGGGAGATTCTCGTGCGACAGGGCGTGTTGACTGTCGAGCAGGTGCGCGAGATCTTGACCCAACAGGGGAAGAGCACGCTGCGTTGCGGCAGCTGCGGTGCCGTCGTCGTCGCGCAAGAGGGGAACCAAGAGTGTAGCAGCTGCCATGGCGAGCTGCGCGAGCCCGGCTATCTCAGTGTCGTGCGCGCAGATCAATAGTCTGGCTAGCTGGCTCGCAGCTGCCTGCTACCGGTCTCGATCCAACTCCCGTTGCCAGCTCTCCGCATCGAGGACACCTCGTTCTAGGAGCACACGTGCAAGCGCTGCCACCGTCGGGTCGGCGATGCGCTGCAGTAAGCGTTGCTCCAATCCCTGTTGCAGCTCCCCAGGGTCTTGCGCCTCCGAATAATATCGGACGATCTGTTCGCGGATCTGCGTGCGGGGCGCCAGCGCAGACTCCACTTTGCGGTTGGTGAGAAACTGGATCTCTTCGATGACTGCGAAGTCGGTGGCCTCACTCATCGCCAGCAAGATTGCATCGTCGCCCTGACGAAACGGCAAGACCAAGTGCTCCTCGATGATTCGCCTTGGGATCAATTCCATCAGCTCACGGTCGGGCGTCCGGCCGACAACGTCAAGACTGTGCACGCGCTCACAGCGCGCGACGACGCGGTTGAGCTCAGGTTCGGCGACAAAGCCAAGCTTGACGATGATGTCCGCCAAGCGGCCACCCAAGGACGCTTGATACTCCTGTGCAGTCTTCAATTGCTCTTGAGTCATGAGCCCCGCCGTCGATAGTTCGCGGCCGAGATCTTCATCGGTCATGGTGCACTCCTCCTCGTGATCACCATTCTAGCGTGGAAGCGGCACTGTTTGCGCCACGAAACTGGCCACGAGCACAGTCTGACGTGCGGCAACGGCACACGTAGGCCGTGAAGGACTACGCAGTTGGAGGCAGTGCTGTAGGAGAAAATGCTGTTGGAGGAGGGATAGTGCGTGGGGACGTGCTACTCGATGAACTTGCTGACGACCCACCAAGCCAGCGCCACGACACCGAGTAAGCCAATGAGCCAGAGTAGCAGCATGAACGGCAGCACGTTCAACGACACGCGTCGGGGGTAGCCGCTGGCGGCTTGTAGCGGCGCTCGCGGCTGCAGCGGAGGAGGGCTGGGGACCGCAAGCTCTGCAAAGTGGGCGGATAGAAGTAGGGCCTGTTTGTCGATATTGGCAGCGGCCTGGGCGCAATGGGCACACTCTTCGACATGCGCAGCCGCGGCCTCCGCAGATTCGTCGTGTGCCTGGGGTGACGTGGCCGGCGCATCCTGCGCTGCGAACCAGGTCTCGAGATACTCGTCGCAGGCGTTGCTATTCGTGTTCGACATCACCGTTATCTCCGCAAGTTTCTGTGCATCTTGTGTATCTCGTGCATCTCGGTCGCAAGTCTCTCAGCAATTCTAGTCTTCCAGCAGTCCCTGCAGCTGCCGGTGGGCACGGAAGATCCGATTCCGGATCGTGCCCTCTGGCTCGCCGAGGAGCCGCGCAATCTGGGCCGGTGACATCCCCGACCAATAGCGCAAGATCAAGACTGCCCGGTAGCGATCGTGCAGCTGCTGCATCGCTGCCTGCAGGCGCTCTGCATCTTCGGCTTGTTCGACACCCAGCGTCGGCGCGGCTTCTGTGAAGTCGCGGCCGGTGGGTGCCCGGCCAGTCAGGCCGTCACCGTCGATCTCCGTGTCGTAGCCGCGCATCTTTGGCTGCGTGCCCTGCCGTCGATAGCAATCGATGACACGGTGCGACGCGATCGTGAAGATCCACGACATCAAACTCTGGCCACTCCGGAGCGTGTCGAGCTTGTCGAGCGCGCGCAGAAACGTGTCCTGCGCGAGGTCCCGAGCTTTCTCTTCATCGTTGATCCGCCCACGCACGAACACGAACACGGGCCCCCAGAGCTGCTGCACGATCTCGTCGAACGCTTCGCGATCGCCGCTACGGGCTTTCTCGACCAGCGCGGCATCCAACTCCAAGAGGCCTCTTCTCCGTCTCGTTTACGAAACGTCCATTTTTTGGTCGTTTCGGCTGCGCGCCTCAGCACCTGGCGCTCTGCTGCGGCGCCAGCTGCCCCTCACGCTCCAGGAGGAGGCTATTGACGTAGACGCGCCGGCTCCGGCTGCGTTGCCATCCCCCCCCGATTTGACGCTTCTTTCGGCGGCATTGTAGGCTTGATAGAGGCTGCCGGAAGGTGCAATTCCGCCCCCTGTCTTTCTCGGGGATCGCCGCTTCGAACTGGCGCCGGCCGCCGACGCCTCTGCCATAGCATGAATGAGGACTCATGACCGCTGAAACCCCCAATGTCCCCGCCGGCGACGGCGATGACAAGAAGAAGCCTAGCCCCGACGACACCGCGGTGATCCGCGAGAACGAGGCGAAGCAATCTGAAGGCTACTCTGTGCGGCCACGTCCGGCGGGCAATGCACCCTCCGACGACGCGGCTGCGCCGGAGACCAAGTTGTTCCTCAGCGAAGAAGTGTCGCCGCGCGACGCTGGTGCGCTGCACGACAACAACACCATCGCTTGTGAGGACGACGTACTCGTCCTATTGCCGTCGGAGGAGATTGCAGCGGCGTCGCGGCTGCAGGAACCGGGCGACCTCTCCTGGCAAACTGAGGCGCTCGAATCCGCGTCTCCAGGTGCCGACACCGAGCAGTTTTCCTCGGCTCACGATGATGTGGGCTTCCTGCCGTCGGAAGATCTTACACAGATCCCCGTGCCGGTTGGTGCCGACGATCTGTCGTGGCAAACAGAAGCGCTCGACGGCTCGATGCCGGGGGCTGCCACCGAGCAGTTCTCGGCGGCGCACGACGATGCCGGCTTCATGGCTACCGAAGACATGGGCGGCATGGGCAGCGACGGGGACGTCCCGCTGCTGACGACGCACCCAGACTTCGCCATCGAAGCCACCGAGGAGTTCAACGCCGCAGAGCTGCCAGAACTCGAGGATGTCGAGGACATCACGGCGCTTCTCGACGACGATGAAGTAGTCGAGCTAGAAGCGCCGGAAGAGTCCTTCGAGATCGATTTCGACGAATTCCAAATGGACTCTAGTTCGCGGACGTCGCGACTGCCGCTGGTCCTGGGCGGATTGGCCGCTGCCGCCGCCGTTGCTGTGGCGGCTGTGTTCTTCATGCCCGAGGCGCCGACGCCTGCCGGCGGGAGTGCCGAAGTGGCTTCCGCCAACGGTGAGGGCAGCCCAGCCGAAGTCGTGACGCCAGGCGATGCCGAGTCCGATCCCGTGATGGGGGAGGGCACCGAAAGCGTGCCCGACGGCCCGGTGGACCCAAGCGAGATCGTGATCAGTGAGAGCCCGGATGGCGTCGGCGTCGAAACGATCGACGACACGGCCCTCGTAGACCCAGAGTTGATGATCGACGGCGATCCCATGGCACCGGAAACGGTCTTGGGAGGCCCCGTCGACAACACCCTCGAGGGGTGGCTGGGCCGCTCGCTCGACCGCCACTTCGACATGACTGTAACCGTCCAAGACTGACGAGCGCCCGCGCGGCGATAGGAGTAGTGATGATTCGAGGCCTGCGATTGCTCGGGATGATCGGTTTGGGCGTGAGTGCCTTGACCTTTCCGAGCGCAGCGAGCGCTGGGACCGTCTTCTTGAAGAACGGCTACGTGCTGCAGGGAGATATCGTCGAACGCCACGAAGAGGGCGTTGTGATGCAATGGCCAGACGGGCGCGTAACGATCTACGACCGTTTCGTAACGGACGTGATCATCGAGCCTCAGGAGCTCGCAGCGATCGAACGACGTGAGCGTCTGATCGCTGATCAGGGCCCTGTAACGCGGGCCGTGCGCCCTGTGGAGCGTCGCGCGGTACTGCGACTGCCGGCGAGTTTGGATGAAATCATGTCGCCGGATCGGGCTTCGGTCGCCGCGGAAGAAGTGGTCCGAGACCCTACCGCTGTGGAAGTGCCGGTGGTTGAAGTGCTGGATCCGGTGGCTCCTGCACCCAGTGACCCAGAGATCGCCATGATCCCCGACACGCCGCACGATTCGGGTAGCGATGCAGATCCAGCGACTGTCCCAGACACTCACGTCGCGGAGATCCCGAACCCGGTGGAAACGGCGATCGAAGAGATCGTTCCGGCCCGTACCGCGGAGCTGGAGTTTCCGGAGTTGGGTATCGCATTCGTGCCCCCGGAGGGGTGGCTGGTACTCGAAGATGCGGAAGGTGTACGGCTGCGACCGGGGTCCGACGAGTCCTTTCCGAGCCTCCACATCAGCGTGCAACTGCACCCCGAGGACCAGGTCCAGAACGCTGGGCAGCTGCTGGAAGACGTTTTGCGCGCGCGATTCCCCGGAATTGAGGTCCACGAAGTGCGACAGCAGCAGATTGGTTTCGAGCGTGGATTCGTCGTTACCGGCGAGCTCCCGTCGCGCAATCTGACGTTCTCACAGGCGCTGATTCCACACGCAGGAAGTCACTATCTCGTTGGAATTCAGCAAGAAAAGCCAGGTGACGAAGGCGTTGAGCGCCAGCTACAGCGCGCGCTGCACTCGCTTCGCTTCCTGACGCAGTAGTCGACGACGACCCAAAAAGATCACTAGACAACGCGCCTCGCCTGCGACCTCGAACGTCATGTTCATCGCAGGCGAGGCGCTTTCGATGTTGGATGGAAGAGCGGCGTCAACGAAAAAAAAACACGGATAGATGGAAACAACGTTGAATTGAGGGGCACTATTTATACGATATTAGAGTTCGGACAGCGTGCAGCGCGCTGGTCGCACCTGTTTTTCTCGGTGCCGTTGAGTAACCGAGCGCCCGTTGTGGTCAAGCAGCGGGGAGAACGGGTGACGCGACAGCGCGCGCCAGCGACTTGGATCGCTGGTAGCTTCGGAACCGTTTCGACGACCGCGGTGTCGACGAAACACGGATGAACGGACGACGCTTGGGGGAAGCGGCGGTGATAGTTCAGACCAACCGATCAGCAGTGACCGACGGGTTTGTGCTCGACGCAGCCAGGGTCATGCGTGACGGAACGTTGTCGAGCCTGGAAACAGGTTCTATGACGGCGCGGTCTGGCGGTGTGCCCGCTCCAGCAGCGACGTGTTCACTCTCCTCATCGAATATTTCCAATACTTCCAAAACGATTTCGCGACGTTCGTCGCTTGCCGTGACCCGTCGATCTTTGCGATCGGTCGGAGCGTGGTTGAGGTCGACGACGTTGACACCGCAGGCGAGCCGATGCTCGCATGCGCATTTCGTTGTGTTTTCGCCTCGAAACTCCGTTGTCGTCGTGGGCAACCGCGAGGGACGGGATCGGTTGGCAGCTAATCGGGCTTGCTCGATTCGTGGGGGTGTCGACTGTGACCGTCTTATGGCTCGGAGAATCGACCGAGGACTGGAGAGGCCTTCTGGGGCGGACCCCGAGGGCAGGGAACGGTCTCTTGTGAGATCGTTCGGGATTGGCCGCGTTTCTCGGTGAAATGTGGTCAGGCATCAGGATTGAGGGGATTGCTCCCCGAAGGAGTTCGTAATGGCTAAGAAGAAGGCCAAACGCAAGACGGCCAAGCGTAAGACGGCCAAACGCAAGACCGCCAAGAAGAAGACGGCCAAGCGTAAGACCGCGAAGAAGAAGACGACGAAGAAGAAGGCCAAGCGCAAGACGGCCAAGAAGAAGGCCACGAAGAAGAAGGCCAAGCGCAAGACGGCCAAGAAGACGACGACGAAGAAGAAGGCCAAGAAGAAGGCTACGAAGCGGAAGGCCAAGAAGAAGGCCACGAAGAAGAAGGCCAAGCGCAAGACGGCCAAGAAGAAGACTACGAAGAAGAAGGCCAAGAAGAAGGCTACGAAGAAGAAGGCCAAGAAGAAGGCCACGAAGAAGAAGGCCAAGCGCAAGAC
>JBCCHQ010000069.1:0-29501 GCA_039028735.1 Planctomycetota bacterium
CTCCAACAGGACCCCTAAGTTACGATCAGGCAATGCACTACGCTCTTTCTGGCGCTTCTCAGCCGGTACTAACGAAAGCGAGAGACTACTCTGTTATCGGCCAACTTGGCGCGACCCTGAGAGACCCCAACGAGAAACAGCGCGGCTGCCGCAGCGGACAGCCGATAACTGTGGTTAGGAGTGGCTGCCTGCGGCACGCGCACTCCTGGCGTACGTCTTGGTCGATCTGGGGAAGAACCAACGTCGTAGGAAACACAATGGCGCTCTCACCAATGCCGACTTCGTTGCCGCGACGGTTGTTATCGCGGCTCCATCGTATGGCCTTCGATCGCAAACCGTTGTTTCGTCGCTTGCTCCCGCTGCAGCCATTTAGCAATGTCTTCGGCTCGGATCGCGGCCTGCCGATCGACCGCTACTACATAGAACGCTTTCTCGGGCAGAACCGGCAGCGAATCCAGGGAGTCGCACTGGAAGTTGCTGAGTCGATGTACGTCGATCGCTTCGGTAGCGACGTCGAGCGCTGTGACATCCTGCACTACGACGGCAGCGACTGTGAGAGCGCAACCGTAATCGGCGACCTGTGTCACCCGAGCACGTTGCCGCAGAATCAGTACGATTGCTTCGTCTGCACGCAGACGTTTCAGTACCTCTACGACTACGAAGCCGGAATTCGCAGCACCCACCAGCTGCTACGCCCAGGCGGAACGTTGTTGGCCACGCTACCGACGATCAGCCGTCGCAGCGTCGCTGATCATCAGGATTGGAAAGAGTACTGGCGCTTCACCCCCGACGCCGTTGCCCGAGGCTTTGCAGAAGTCTACGGCGAGGAGAACGTTCAGGTAGAGGCGTACGGCAATGTGCTCGCAGCGACGGCGTTCTTGTTGGGCCTCGCAAAACACGAGATCGGCCGCCGGAAGCTCGACTACTACGACCCAGACTATCCGATGCTCGTCGCCGTCACTGCGTACAAGGAGTAGCCTGGCGCTGCTCGATCTGCTCTTCGAGCTTGTCGACCAACTCGGAGTAGACCGCCTCCGCCGTGTAGTGGTCGCCAATGACCGCGTGGCCCGTGGCGGCCAGTTCCTGCCGATACTCCGAGTCCTGGAGCGCACGCACGACAGCACTCGCAAACGGCTGTGGATCCGCGCTGAGATCGGTCAACGGGTAGTCGTCGGCATGCAGCCCTTGCATACCCGCCTCTGACGTCACCGTCGGCATGCGACGTGCAAAACTCTCGAGCACCTTGATCTTGAGTCCCGTGCCATACCGGAGCGGGACGACGACGACCTTGGCGCGGCGGTAGCCATCGGACACATCATCGAGAAACGGCAGCAGTTCGACATGCGGGTCACTGCCATAAGCCGACCGGATCTCCGGCTCCGCGCCCATGATCAACAACCGCGCCCCTGACACCTGCTGACGGATCAACGGTAACGTCTCACCAATGAAATGGTGCAGGGCGTCGCAGTTGAAGATGCCGCTGCCGCCTGTGTAAAGCAGGGTCGGCTCGTCGACCGGAGAAACGAGTGGCGTCTGCGCGAAACTCACGGGTACGTGCAACACCTGCTCTGGCGGCAGGCCTTGCGCCACGAGTTTCTGCTGATCGTGCAGAGAAATCGCAAGCGTTAGGTCGCTGGCACGGTACGTAGCCATCTCTCGTTCTTGATTGCGGAAGTGAGACAGCAGCGCGCCCTTCCCGATCCGATCGAAGAGACGGTACTTGTCGTGCCAGAGGTCGTGCGCGTCGAGGACTTGTAGCGTCCTGGAGCGCAGCCCGGCGAATGCTCGGGCCAGCAACGGTGTGTGTACGATGCAACCGTCGATGTCGTGCTGCTCTTGGAGCTGGCGCACGGCCGCCACCAACTCATCCGATGCGTACATCGGATGGTCGAAGTGGGCTTGGCGCAAACGTTGCCGTACCGCGCGCAGGGCCCCCCCTACGCCCGCAACAACGGGCGGACGCACTACGGTCACCGATGCAAAGTGCTCTTGTGGTGGCACGTCGTCCGGGCCATAGACGAGCAAGTGCTGCTCGAAGTTCCGAGAAAGGTAGCGCGTCATGTCGCCGACACGCACGGCGAAGCCGTGGCGCATCGGAAACGGGCACTCAGCAGCGATGATCAGAAGCTTCTTCACGCAGTGTCCTCGCGGATGGATCCATCATCCCGATCGGTCACTTGCCCGATGGCCTTGAGCACGAAGCGAGCTAAGTCTGGACACTCACTGGCGATCGCCGGCGCACGACCAGCGAATAGACGACAGGAACGACCACCAATGTCAGAATCGTCGACAGCGCCAACCCACCAATGATCGTACGAGCGAGCGTGTGGTAGTGAATGTTGGCGGCCTTGGCGGCACCAAATGCCAGCGGCAGCAGGCCAATGATCGTCGTCAAGGCGGTGATCAGCACGGGACGCAGACGCTCGCGTCCTCCGCGCAGTACGGCCTCGCGGATGCTACCGGCGCTCTCGCGGTAACGGTTCATGTGATCGATCATCACAATGCCGTTGTTGACGACGATGCCGACCAGCAGGATCAAACCGATCGCGGCAGGGAGGTCGAATTTGCTGCCGGTCGCAAACAGGAACCAATACACACCCGGCAGTGCCAACGGCACCGTCAGCAACAGAATCAGCGGCTGCAGCAAGGACTCGAACAGACACGCCATCACAACGTAGACCAAGAACACCGCCAGCAGCACTCCACCCCAGAACGTCTCTTGGTTGCTCCGCTGGCGACGCCAGTCTCGGCCCAGATCCCAGGCGTAGCCCTTCGGCCAATCGTACGCAGCTAGCGTGCTCTTGACGGCACTCTTCGTGCGATCCTCGTCCGCTGGGTCGTACATGACACTCAGCGACAATGCCGACTGCCGGTTGTGACGTCGTAGCTCTCCGGGCGCCCGCCGCTCGTTGATCTTTGACAGCTCCGCCAAAGGTAGGTCTGAAGCGCCGCGAACCGGCACTGGTAGATCGCGCAGCTCGGGAAGTGAATCGCGCTCGTCTTCCTGTAGCGAGACACGCAGCCGCACTTCGCCGTTTGGCTGTCGAATCTCGCGCAACGTGCGGTTGCTATAGCCAGCCTGCACGAAGCTTCCGAGCTGTTGCGACGACATACCCAATCGGGAAAGCTTGTCAGCCTCCGGAGCGACTGCGATCTCATCCATCGAGTCGCGCATGCGACGCTCGACGGACGTAACGCCCGGCACGCTCAGCAGCGACGCCTCGAGGTCTGTCAGTAACGCCTGCAGTGTCACACTGGAATCGCCGAAGAAGCGCACCTGCATCGTGCCGGAACTACGCCGCGATCCACCACCCCAGAACATCCCCCAGTCCCCGGTGCGAATCTTCATCCCCGGGAGCGTTGGCAGAACCTTCTCTACACGCATACGCAGAGCGGCCATTTCATCGTCGCCAGCGTTGCGATCGACGGGATAGACAGCCGTCCACGCGAAGCTGTCTTTGTACCATGAGTACACGTCGGAGAACCCGACCTCGTCCTTGTGTTCGAACAGCGCGGCTTCGACCTCGTTGACGTACTGCTCCATCGCGACGAAGTCGAGACTCGTGTCTGGCGTATAGAATACGCCGACATTCTGCGTACGCTCATCGACATCATCGAACTCGTGCTCGACAGCCAGCCACGGCACGACTGCACTGATCAAGACGATTGCGATGACGCCGAGGGTGAGCGCGCGATTGCCCAGTACCTTTCCCAGGAATCGCTCGTAGCGATCCTGCCACGGTCGGAACCAACGTCCGGGGTCGACTTCTCCGGGGCGGTAGATCCGCGCCGAGGCCATCGGAATCAGCGTCAGGGACACGAACAGCGAACAACTCAAAGTCAAAGAGATGACCAGCCCGAGCTCTTTGATGTAGTCGGTCATGCCACTGGGCTGGCCGAAGGCCACGGGTATGAAAACGATGATCGACGTGATCGTCGCTGCGAGAATCGGCGTGGCCACTTCCATCGTGCCGCGCACCGACGAGTCACGTACGTCGTGCCCGTCCGAATTCAGGCGGACGATCGACTCGACAACGACAACGGCCGTATCCACGAGCATGCCGACACCCAACATCAGTGCGACGAGTGTGAGGATGTTCAACTCACGTCCCAGCAAGTACAGGAAGGCCAAGGTTGCCAGGACCGAGATCGGGATCGCCATACCGACCAAGCCGGTGGCCGTGAAGCGACGCAGGAAAAAGAACAGAATCAAAAGAGCGAAGCTACTGCCGATCAGCCCGGCGTTCTTCAGCCCGGCGAGGGCGTCGACGATCATGTCGCCCTGGTCTTCCCAAACCAGCAAGTCGACGCCAGAGAGCTGTGGGTCGGTCTTCATCTGCTCGACGCGATCGAGCACGCGGCGGCAGACTTCAACGGTATTGGCAGTCGACTCCTTGAAGACTTCGATCGAAACTGCAAATCGTCGGTTCAAGTGCCGCCCGAAACGAATCTCCCCCTCTTGCATCGTCACGTCTGCAACCTGCTCGAGGCGCAACCCCGTCTCGAGCACAGGAAAGGCCTTCACATCCTCGAGGCCGCGAAACGCATTGACGAGGCGGACGCGCCGTAGCTTGCGATCGACAATCACCTCACCGATCGTCTTGTCGACGTTGTTGTCTTGAATGCGCTGCACGAGTGCCTGCACTTCGACACCGTGACGGTCGAGATCGTCCTGGCGGAAAGAAACCTGGATCTCGAGTGGCGTCACGCCATCCATTTCGACTTGAGCCACGCCGTCGATGCGTTCGAGCGGCCGCTGCAGACGATTGACGAGCAACTCGTAGTTCTGAGAGAGGTCGATCCCCTTCGCAGAGATGCGCCCACGGATCACGGCATCGCCGTCTCCCCAGGCGCCGCGAATCCGAATCCGCTCCAGATCCTCGGTCGGCAACTCGTGCTTCATACGCGCCAAGCGCTCGCGCACCTCCAGCTTGACCTGGTCGATGTCTGTGCCCCAGGCGAACTCGGCGCGCACAGATCCTTCGCCGGACTCTGCCTCACTCGAGAGGTTCAAGACTCCGCGCAGCGTCGACAGCGCTTCTTCAACCTTGCGCGTGACTTCTAGCTCGACCTGTTCGGGCGTCGCATTCGGATATGGAATCGATACCCGAATTCGGGGGCGCTCGGACTCCGGGGTCGAGTTGAGCGGCAGTCGATCGAGGGCCAGCAGCCCCATCGCCAGTAGGATGATGTGCACTGTCAGCGTAGCGATCGGTCGCGACAGACAGAGAGCGACGAAGTGCTTCAACTGTCACCTCCGGCCGGCTCTGCGGTCGCGTCTCGTTCGCCGAGCAACAGATAGCCCGCGGGGATCACCTGTAGCGTCAGCAGCGTGGCGACGACCAAGCCGCCGATTACCGTCACGGCCAGCGGCTGTCGTAGCTCAGACCCCGCGCCGAGGCCAAGCGCCAGCGGCAACAAGCCAAGCACAGTCGTCGCCGAGGTAATCAGAATCGGTCGCAACCGCTCTCGCCCCGCTTTGCGGGTAGCCTCTTGTCGCCCGAGGCCATCGCTTCGATGCTGCTGGATGCGAGTCACGAAGATGATCCCGTTGTTGACGACAATCCCGGACAGCAAGATCACGCCGATCATAGCAAACACCCCAATGGGCATCGCCAGCGCCCACAACGAAGCAACGACGCCGATCAGGCCAAGGGGTACGGTCAAGATGATGACCAGTGGTAGCCGCAGCGATTCAAAGGTACTGGCGAGCACTAGGTACACGAGGAAGATTGCCAACGTCAGCGCCAGCAACAGGCTCTGCATCGACTCCTGCATTTCGGCGTTCTGCCCCGAGAGTTTGGCCGTCGCGTTCGCACCGAGCGCCGCCTCTTGCTGCAAATGTTCGAGTTGTTCTTCGACCTGCGCCGAGGCAGTTCCCAGGTCTCGGCCATCGGTACGAGCCGTGATCAACGCCGCACGATCGCTACCGATGTGAACGATTTCGACGGGGCCGCGCCCCTCCCGCAAGTTGCCTAGGGCCGCAAGCGGCACGGGGGCCTGTCCCTGCGCCTGCTTGACAGATCGAGCCGCGACATCCCCGAGGGAGCTGGTGCGACTGCCCTGAATACGAACGCGGATATCGATCGGTTTCTCGGCGGCGGTGTATTGGGTTGGCACTTCGCCCAGCCCCTTGGCCGCCAGGGTGTTGGCGACTCCACCTTGGGACAAGCCAGCGCGTACGAGCTTCGTTGGGTCCAATTCGACGTGCACTTCGGGGCTGCGTTCGGCAACGCTGGACTTCACATCAATGAGACCTGGCGTTCGCCGCAGCGTCTGCCAAACCTGCTCGGTCGCCGCATACAGATCGTCGAGACGCGGCGCATAGACCTCGACTTCGATCGGGTCACGGAAGCTGAACAAGGTCGGGCGTCCCAGCCGCACTGGGCAGTTCGGCACCTGCCGAAAAGACGTGATCAGCGTCGCAGCTAGTTCTTCTTCGACGGCACGCGTAGCGCTCTCGTCCAGCGCGACGTGGATCCGTGCAATGTGATCTTGGCGGTCCCCGGCGCGCAAATCTCCGAGTACAGGCGCACCTCCCACCGTCGCATGCCAACTGGCAATGGCCGGCTGCTGCGCGGCGAGATCGCGCACAATGTTCTCGAGTTCGGCGACCTTCGCATCGGTCACGGCAAGCGGTGTGCCTTGTGGCAACTCCACGTCGAAGTAGAACTCCCCCTGCAGCAGCTTTGGCACGAGTTCGGTGCCCAAGTGCCTTCCCTGCGGCACGATCGCAACGAACAACAGCGCCGCGACGAGAGGGAACACCCAAGGCGCCCCCGATACAGCGCGTAGTATCCGATCGTAGATGGCGCCAAGGAATGCGAGCCCTCGCTGCACTGGCCAGGCGAGTGGCTGCAGCAGCAAGTTCGCACCGTGCACGACGGCACTGCCCCAACGCGATGCTGGACGGGCAAGGACCGTCGGAATCAGCGTCACCGAAACGAACAGCGAGGCAAGTAGAGCGTATGTGACCGTCATGGCTTGATCGAAGAACAGTTGCCCGGCCACTCCTTCGACGAAGACGAGCGGCAGGAAGACGCAGATCGTCGTCAACGTAGAAGCCGCAATGCCGCCGACGACTTCAGCCGTGCCGGCCACAACTGCTTCGGTACCCTTCGCGCCCCCTTCGCGCCGCCTGGCAACTGCTTCCAGAACGACCACGGAGTTGTCGACAAGCATGCCGACGCCCAGAGCCAGCCCTCCGAGTGACATCACGTTCAACGTGATACCGGAGAGATGCATCAGCAGAAAGGTCACTGTCACGGAGACTGGGATCGAGATCGTAATCAGCAACGTGCTACGCAGATCCCGCAGGAACAGAAACAGCACCAGCGCTGCCAGCGCTGCCCCGAGCAGAGCCGTCCCTTTGACGCTCTCGACGGAATCCTCGATGTAGCGCGCTTGGTCGAACAACAACTCGAGTTTGGTGTCTGCCAAACGGTTGTCGCCACGCAACGTCGTCAGGCGCTCTTCGACGGCGCGCGAAACGCGGACTGCGTTGGCGTCCCCCTCTTTGTAGAGGTGCAGCTCCACTGCCGGAGCACCGTTCACACGCGAACGAATCTCGCGATCCTTTTGCATCAGCGCCGCCGAGCCAACGTCTCGCAGCCGCACTTGGGCGCCATCGGGGGACTCCCGCAGAATGATGGCCTCGATCGCGCTGAGCGATTGATACTGGCTGATCGTGCGTATCAAGTACGCTGTGTCAGCGGCACGCAGCTCGCCAGCGGAGCGATTGACGTTCTCTTCGGAGATTCGTGCAGCAACCTCGGCGATCGTGATGCCGAGAGCATTGAGGCGCCCCTCGTCGAGTTCGACGACGACTTCTTCATCAGCACCGCCGATGACCTTGACCGCGGCGACTCCTGCAACCGTTTCCAGCTGCTTCTTTGCGACATCCTCGGCGAGCTTGCGGAGGTCACGTACAGGAAGGTCACCCGTCAGCGAGAGACGCATCACCGGATCTAGCGACGGATCAAAGCGGTAGACGATCGGGGAAAGAGCGGCATCGGGAAGATCGACCAAGTCGAGCTTTTCGCGCACGTCCAAGGACGCCGCATCCATGTTGGTGTCCCACCGGAACTCGAGCGTTACTTCGCTGACGCCGGCACGCGACACCGAACTACAACGCTTCAGCCCATTGACGACACCGACGACCTGCTCGACCGGCCAGGTCACGAGCTGCTCGACCTCTTCGGGCGCCGCGTCTTCGAGTTCTGTCTGGACCGTGACCGACGGATAGCTGATGTCTGGGAGCAGCTCGAGTGGCAGGCGGCCGAAACCGACGATACCGAAGACAATCCCGGCGATCGTGATCATCCCGACCGTGACCGGGCGGCTGACCACTGTCTGGAGCCAACTACGCATCGGGCGCTACCCGCCTGGCGTCGAAGAAGCGGGAGCCTGCGAACGGTCGGACAAGCGTCGGTACTCGTGCACGCGGTCGCCGTCCTTGACACTGCGATTCCCGTCGACGATGACGATGTCACCTGCCTGGAGCGCGCTCTCTTTGACCTCGACGATGGTGTCATCCTCAAAGCCGATCATCACCGGCACGCGCTCCGCGGCTTGATCGGCGCCCACTCGGTAGACAAACGGATCGTTGCTCTCGCCACGGACGATCGCACCACGCGGAATCAACAGCGCGTCTTGATGCGTGCGCGTAATGATGTCGACGCGGCCGAAAGATCCTGGCCGCACGCCGTCTGGCACCGACTCGTACGACGTCACGACCTCGACGGTCAGGCTCTCGCGGTCGACGACCGGGCTGATTCGAATGACGCGTCCTTCGGCGACGGTAGTAGCGTCGCGCTGCGACCGTAGCTCGGTTCGCTGATGAATCGCGAGTCGCTCGACATCGCGCTCAGGAAGATAGAGGCGCAACAAGAGCGGTTCGAGATCGCCCAGACGAAACAGCTCGTCTCCGGCGCGCACGTAGGAACCTTTCTCGACCAGTCGATCGACAACGACACCAGCGAAAGGGGCCCCGGGGCGCGCGTAGGAGCGCCGCAGCTTGGCTTCTTGCAGCGTGATCTCGGCGCGTTCGAACGCAACGCGCGCGTCACCAACCTCTTTCTGCGTGACTGCGCCGCGCGACGATTCGGCGAGGTTACGCAAGCGTTCGTATTCGACCTTGTTGTAGTCGCGGTCGATCTCGGCGGCGCGTTCGGCGATGGCCAGTGGTTCCTCGTCGATGACACAAAGGGTCGCACCCTCGTCGACGTGGGCACCTTCTTCGAAGGCAAACTCTTTCACTTCGCCGTCGACACGAGCAATCACCATGATCTCGCGCTCGGCTTCCAGGACACCGGCGCCCGAGACCCGCTCTTGCAGTGATTCCTGCATCACCGTCGCGGTAACGACCGGAGTACCGGCACCTGCAGCGGGACGACTGGTCGCACCGCCGCTCTTCGGTGGACCGCCGTAGCCGCCATACCCGCCTCCCCCCGGCTGTGCGCCACTGCGGTGCACGGACATGGCAACGAGATAGCCAATCGAGAAGAGCAGCGTGCTGCTGACGACAATCGTCAGGAGGCGTTTCATTGCGAATCCTCTGGTGTTGCGGGGAGGCCGTCTTCGGACCACTGGCGTAGCGCCCGAAGCAGGTAGATCCCAGAGCTGTGTGCATCGGAGAAGTGCAGGTTCAAGCCGTAGCGACCGGTCGGCTCCCACTTCGTGATTTTGATGTCTGCAGGAACGGCAGCGGGCTGCAACAGCGCCTCGCGAGTCCATTCGTCGACACAGCGCGCGCAGGAACAGCGCAATCGCAACTCGCGGTACGAAAACAGACTCTCGTGGCCGTCCCCCCAGACGATCAGAAGCTGGTCTGGCTCGAGCAGTTCGATCAGATCGACATGGTAGCGAGGCGATGCCACAGGCATCGGGCGCGGGTCAGTCACGTTGGTTCTCTCCCAGTGGACGGTGGCTCTCTGCAGAGTAGCGAGATTCTATCGGACCGCCGCTCGGATCAAACCTTACGCGCGATGGTTTCGGCAGAATCGGGGCGCTCTTGCGTGGCCGGGGTGTGCAGAAAAGGAGAGGGCCCCCTCGGAACTGGGTCCATTCCGACGAGGGCCATTCTGGAAGGCAAAGATTGAGTTTGCTTCAGCGAACTGAGGCAGGTGCTTCATTGATAGGTTGCAGGTTGTCCACGCGGCAGGACGGGTACTTGGTCGAGATAAAATGCGCCGGAGAGAGGTACGCCGCGTAACCTTTGGGATTCCCCAATACCATCTGCCCAACACTCCCAATCTCTCTCCGGCTGTCAGGCGAAGAAGAAAGTAGCTTATGCTTTATAAAGTGTAAAGCACAAAACTAGAAAGTCAGAAGAAGTCAGTACCCGCTACTGTTCAAGTTGTTTCAAGTAAAGGGCTTATGCAGTCTAGATTGCGATTGGAATTCGACGAGGAGGCGGGAGCAGCGGCGGGCTCTGGGGCCGGGATGGCATGGTAGGCGACCGGGTCGGGAGCCGATGGAGCGGTACAGCCCCAAGAAGATCGGGGGAAAACAGGGCGTTCTCCCCCGATACGTAAGGAGGTGCCAACGGGATCGCGGCGCTGGCGGGAACGCCGAGGGGCAATCAAGACTTGCCCGGCAACTCTCAAGGCTACCGCGCAAATGCAGCGCCGCAAGCTCTTGCAGTTCTAGCGTGCCGACCGGGATGGATCGCGCAACTCAGCGATCAAAAACTGCACCCGCATCGACAGATCCAGATCGAGATCGGCCGGCGAGACCCCCGTCAGCTGCATCTCTGTCAGTTGCCGGTGCCACCAGGAGTCCATCACCGTTGCCAACTCGAGCTCGCAGGGATGGCCGACCGGCACTTTCATTCCGCCAGCCTCAGACGGATGCCCGACACCCACGAACAGATGCCGCGGCTCCGGCTGGTCCGCCCTGAAGTCATAGCACAGGACAACCGTCTGCCCGTCGCCGCCCGACAACTCGAGCCGCTGCGTGCCGCCATCTTTAAACCCAGTGAACGCAAGTACAGAGATCGGCGGCGTCAGCCCAAACTCAGCCAACCCAGCCGGCTCATCACCACAACCCATCGCGCAAGCGACAATACAGAGTGGGAGCAACCGAGGAAGCTGAATGGGTACCTCCGTGTACTAGGGCGCCGATCTCGACATGGGAGCTACGTCGGATCTCGCGGTTCAGATTCCGCGCACCTGTCACAGGGCCCGCACTGCGTGCAACCCCAGCGCCAGTGCTCAGTCGGAATCGTGAAGTGTCTTTTTGCCTGTCGCCTTACGGCATCAGAGCGATGTCATCGACGTTGTAGAGAGCGGACACAGCTGCCTAACACGCAAGGCAGCAAATGGACCTAGGCTGGTCCGTCGGATCTCGCGCTTTGTCACAGGGCTTGCACTGCGTGCAACCCCTCCGCCAAAGCTCTTTCGAGATCCTCTTGTTCTTGGCCCGTCGCCTCACGGCATCGGAGCGATGCCACCATCGCCACGTCGTAGAAAGCAGACACAGCTGCCCAACGCGCAAGACAACAAATGGACCTAGGATGGTCCCATTTGAAAAAACAATAGGATTCGGATCAGGGCTCTGGCACTGGGGTTGCACGCAGTGCAAGCCCTGTGACAGAGCCCCCGAATCCTACGAGCCAGCGCGGACGAAGCGGTAGTAGACCTCGAGCGTCATCGCGTTGATCGCGGTCGCGTAGGCGCGACCGCCTGCGATGCCCCACTCGCCGATCGGGTCCCAGCTACCGTCCTCATCACCACCTTGGATCTGAGTAGGCAGCAGCGACTCCTGCATCGCCTTGTTCCATTCGCGCCATTGGCTACCACCGTGCTGGAACATCGCGTAGGTGGCGTAGTACCAGTAGTACATGTTGATCTTCGACTTGCGCTTGTTGCGCGCGGGTCGCCAATCTGGGAGCTCTTCCATCATGATGGAAACCCCCTTCTTGATCTCGGCGTTGCGGCGCGACTCACCGGCGAACAGTCGACAAAGGACCGATACCGCGGTCATACACGACAAGTCCTTCGTGAACGGATACGGGTCCTCATACGCTTTGAGCAGCGTCGAACCTGGGTCGCCCGGGCTCTGGTAGCCGCACTTGCCCGAGCGTGCCGTGCTGGTGTGGAACCAGGCGAGCGCCCATTCGAACGGTTGCTGGTACTCGGAGTTGTCGATCTTGATCAGACGCTGCTTCGTACAGGCTCTGGCGGTCTTCAGCGCCAGCACCATCCAACCGGTCACGGACGTATCGTTACGGGCCGGCTTGTAACCGTAGCGCCAGCCATAGCCTTCGTTCTGCGAACGCAGACAGTAGCGGGTCGCTTTCTCGACACACTTCGACAGCTTCAAGCGATCTTCCGTCAGCACCAACAGCTCTGCCATCGCCATCGTTGCGATCGCATGGTTGTAGATCCACTCTTCGGGGTGCTCCTTGCCGAAACGTCCTTCTTGCTCGGGCGGGCCAGAACGGGCTTGCTGCTTCAGCATCCACTTCATGGCCTTTTGCATCACCGGACGGAACTCCGGGTACTGACCACTGCGGTGCGTCTCCCCGAACCCGAGATAAGCAAGCATCGCCAGCGCGGTCACGCCGATGTCAAAGCCTTCGAAACCGGTGCCGTCAGAGTACCCTTCGTACTTGATCAACTTGTACGGCTCGTCGGTGTTCTTGCGGTAGTACTGGTGGCTGGACCAATGCCCATCTGGGTGCTGGTGACGCATCAGCCAGTACAACGCAGCGAGCACCGCGGACTCCGTTGCCGCACTCCCCCCCTCGTTGACCATCGAGCCGCGACCGAAGCGGTTTCCGTACGCACCTGCCGCACCACCGCCGGTACCGAATGCGTCGTTGACGGAGTCGGCCATCAGGTTCTTATTGGTGAGGTTGTTCTCGTCGGTGCCCTTCGGCACTTCCGTGATGATGTCCTCTTTGAGCTTGAGGATCGGCTTTTCCTTCTCCGGATTGAGGATCTCCGGCTTCCGGAACATGTCGCGCTTCTTCTTGGGGTCGTACTCTTGCTTCTTGAAGACGCGCTTGACGATCGTGTTCTTGTCGTCCTCGTCATCACTAGTTTCGAGAAGCACAATCGAGCCGATGATCAGAAGCAGGATGACGTGCAGCACGGCTGAGATCGCCCAGTACGGGGTATCCGTCAGCCACGCCGGAAGACGACTCGTGTTTTCTTCGTCGTACTCCCCTTCGTACTCCCCCTCGTACTCTTCGTCGTAGTCGTCGTATTCTTCGTCGGCCATTTGCCGTGCCTCTCGTGTCTTGCGTTGCTTCTCGTACTTCAAGTCGCATGTCGGTAGACCGCTCCAGGGAACCCCCTGATCTTCTCGATTCTATGCCAAAGAGTCAATCGAGCTCGTTGCGTATTTGGCAATGACAAATCGATGACAGACCGAGGCGTCAGCAACAACTACCGTATAAGTCTTTTTATTGCTTCATCTTGTGGATCCGTACTCGTCAGTTTCGTCGGTGGCGCGGGCGAACCGATAGTAGACCTCCAGCGTCATCGCGTTGATCGCGGTCGCATAGACGCGGCCTCCCGCCGTGCCCCACTCGCCGATCGGATCCCAGCTGCCATCCTCGTCCCCACCCTGAATCTGCGTAGGGATCAGCGCCTGCAACATCGCCTTGTTCCAATCACGCCATGGCGTGCCGCCGTGCTGAAACAGCGCGTAGGTCGCGTAGTACCAGTAGTACATGTTGATCTTCGACTTGCGCTTCTTGCGAGCGGGTCGCCACTCCGGCAACTGCTCGCTGAGGATTCCAATCCCCGCCTTGATGTCTTTGCTGCGCGACGACTCTCCCGCAAACAACCGACACAGCACCGACACCGCCGTCATGCACGACAGGTCTTTGCTGAACGGATACGGATCGTCATACGCCTTCATCAAACTCGACCCTGGATCTCCCGGGCTCATGTAACCGGTACGCCCAGAACGCGCCGTGCTCGTACGCATCCACGCCAGTGCACCCGCAAACGACTCTTTGAAGTCGCTGGGGTCCAAGCTGATCAGATTCTGCCGAGCACACTGCCGCGACGTCTTCAGCGCCAGCACCATCCAACCGGTGACCGACGTGTCGTTGCGCGCCGGCTTGTACCCGTAACGCCAGCCGTAGCCCTCGTTCTGAGCACCCAGGCTAAATCGGGTCGCCTTCTCGACACTGTGCTTCAGTCGAAAGTCGCGCGTCATCAACAGCAGCTCTGACATCGCCATCGTTGCCAGCGCGTGGTTGTAGATCCACTCCTCGGGCTCGGCCTTGCCGAAACGCCCCTGGATCTCGGGCGGCCCCTTCTTGACCTGCTGCTTCACCAACCACTTCGTCGCGCGCTTCATCACGTCGCGATACTCGGGGTATCGCCCGGTCTGATGAGTCTCGCCGAATCCAAGAAACGCGAGCATCGCCAGCGACGTGACGCCGACGTCGAACCCATCGAACCCGGTGCCGTCGGAGTAGCCCTCGTACTTCACGAGCTTGTAGGGTTCGTCGGTGTTCTTGCGGTAGTACTCGTTGCTGGCCCAATGCCCATCTGGATGCTGGTGCCGGCGCAGCCACTCGAGCGCGGCGCGGACCGCGGATTCCGCACCCGGGCCGCCAGACCCTTGCGGCCTTCCTGGGTCGCGCCCCGGAATGCCGTTGCGGCCAGAGGGGCCGCCACCGTTCAGCCCGATGTCTGAGACCACGGATTCATAGTCGAGAGTTTCCGCCATGTGGTCAGGATCGCCGTCCGGGGGCTCGACAACGGTGGGGTCGGCGACGACGGGCTTGGCGTCGGTGATCGGGTTCAGGATCTCCGGCTTCTCGAAGAGGTGGCGGTCCTCTTTGGGATCATACGGTTTTGCCTTCTCCGCGAATCGCGTCAGAGTCAGCTCCCGGCGATCTTCCTCTTCGTGCTGAATCAGGACGACGCCGCCGATGATCAACACCAGGATCACGTGGATCACTGCCGACACGCCCCAGTAGGGAGTTTCGGTCAGCCAGGCCGGCAATCGACTCGACCGCGCCGCATCCTCGTCGTGCTCCTGCGCTCCGGCTTCCTCAGCTCGAATCTCTTCGTCCCGACTCATCTCCCGGCCTCCTTCCCGTCCCCCCGAACAAAAAAAGAGGAGGCGACGCCCCCTGATTGCGCCGCCCCTCTACCCACCAACCTTGCCGCCCATATGCGAAATTGTCAACTTGAAGTTGTGCTTTTGGCATAGTCAACCGCGGCGGCGACCGGACGCAATGCACCACAAGAGAAGACAGTGCGGGCACTTGAATGCCCTTCGAGGGTCGAGATCGAATCGCCAAAGTCGCGAGTGGGGAGCAAACCCGCTACGACCTCGTAGTTCCCAATTGCGTTATCGGCAACCCGGACCGCGATCTTTGCGCCAAATCCACATAGAGCCGCTAGGGAGAGGAGTGCGAGGAGGGGAGCTCCAAAGAAAACAGCCAAGGCCAGCCGGCCTTGGCTGCATTCCGGGTCTTTGGGAGGGTGCTCTCAGGCGGAGAAATGCGGGCCGGGCAACCGCTCGCCCGGCCCACAAGGAGGTGCCTGTCTGCCAGGAACAACGCCAAACCACAGCTGCGAGTTCCCGCAGAACCGAGATCGGTCGCCAGATAGGAACCGCAGCACCCGCCGCGGGGGCCTGATTGCCTGAGGAGATTGCCTGAGGAGATTGCCTGAGGAGATTGCCTGAGGAGATTGCCTGAGGAGATTGCCTGGGGAGATGGGCCTGAGGGGGACGGCCGTTACTGGACGGCGTTACTCCGGCTGCGCGACGTGGTTGACCAACGGCCACGCGCTCGTCAGCTCGTCGAGATCCAGCAGGATCGGCGGAATGTCTGGAGACAGCGCCTGCAGCCGGATCACCGAGTCGGCATCGTGGAAGAGACGGCGAAAATCCGTCTTGTTGCCGTGGAACCGCACGAACGCGTACTCGCCACTCTGCGCGCTGCGGTCTGTCGCAAAGACGACGAGATCGCCATCCCGGAAACGAGGTGCAAAGCCCGGATCCATCGCGGCCCCCTTCACGCGCAGCGCGAATGTCGCGCGATCGGCCAAGTCGGGCAGGGTCAGAAAACCCTCAACCGCCGCGATCGGATGCCCCTTCTCGTCGAACTCAGCGGGATAGACGGATTCATCGCCAACCAAGATCGGCGTCGCCGCGAACGGC
This sequence comes from Planctomycetota bacterium, assembly GCA_039028735.1. Lineage (GTDB taxonomy): Bacteria > Planctomycetota > UBA8108 > UBA1146 > JAJFFE01 > JBCCHQ01. The sequence goes on from JBCCHQ010000069.1 coordinate 16,141, forward strand.
TCCCCACCAATACTCTCTGGCGGACTGGCGGCAATGTCACGGTCCAGCCGATGCACGCGCGTCTTCAAGTCGCGGATGATGCGCTCTTGCGCTTCGGCGACCGTGAACGGGTCGATCGCGAGCAGTCGGCACGCCTTGCGCAAGAAGTCATCCTCGAGACCGTTGCGCCGCCCCTCTTCGACCGCCAGCACGAACGCGCGGGTATGGCCTGTCTTGCGCGCGAGGTCCTCGATGGTCAGGTGACGCTGCCGGCGCTCGGAGCGGATGCGCTTGCCGATCTCGCTGTGCAACCGGGCCAGCGACAGCTCGCGTTCACGCCGCGGTGTCAGCGGGTCCTGGTCGACCGGGGCATCGCCAAAGAAACAGGCCGGCGATACTTCGAGTGCATTCGCAATCTTCGCCAAGATCTCCGTGTCGATGCGACGCTGTCCTTGTTCGAGGCGCGACATCTGCGATTGCGACAGACCGATCCTCAGCGCCAGCTCTTTGCCGGTGAGGTGCCGCTCTTCGCGCAGCTTCTTGATTTGCGAGCCGATATCGAGCACGGGACTTCTGCCTCCAGCCAGCCATCATACCCGGGTCGACGTAGATTTCGGCACAGAAAGCCAACTCAGAATGGGAGCGTAGAACGCACGCTCTAGGCAGCTCATGGGGCTACTGACGTTGGGTAGTGATGACCGCGAACCCGAGCATGGCGCCGTTGAAAATCGCATGCATACAGATGCTGCTCCAGAGATTCCCGGTGCGGTGGTATAGCAGCGCGAACACGACACCCAGGAGGGACAGCGGCAGCAAACCCGCGAGATTGCCGTGCACGATCCCGAACGCAATCCCAGACAGCACCGCACTCGACACGACGCCGTACTTCTCGACAAGCCAGCGAAACAGAAGTCCACGAAAGATGAACTCCTCGGCCAGCGGCGCAACAACCACCGCCAACAGCGCTACGCTGCCAATCGTCAGCCAGTTGCCATCGGCGATCGCTTCAATGAACGCAGCGATGCTGGCCTGGGGCTTGGGCTCGACGCCAGCTGCGAGCATCCCTACCTGCGCAGCGAGGGTGACCGCGAAGAAGCCGAGAATCGTGACCAGCCAAGCCGCCATTCCGTACAAGAACCCGCGCGGGATCGCGTCCGCCGAGAGGCCAATGGCATCGACCCCCTTGTGAAACTGAGTGCGCACCAGGTAATTCATGATGGCAATCGCCGGGACAACGAGGACGGCCATCGCGAGCGCGGTCATCGGCAGCGCCAGATTCTTTTCGACGATCTCGTACCTCACGAGCACCGTCGCAGCGCCACCGATCAAAAGCTGCAGTCCGAAGAAAACCAGGAATGCGGCTAAGACATCGAACCCACCCCAGAGCGGCGCCGGCCGGCTCTGCTGCGGCAGCGCCTTGCCGATCAACAGCCACAGCCCCAAGACCGTCACGGCAACGACCAGTACTTCCGTCGTAACGAAAGTGACCCAGAACGCGTCGTCCTGCATGCGCTCACGGACGATCGAGAAAGGATCGGAGACTCCCTCGGCCGCGCCCGCCGCGGATTCGGCAGGCGCCGGCTCGACAGCGGGAGCAGCGCCATCCGTGCTCAATTCCTCGGAAGGGGCGTCGACCTGAGCCAAGAGGGGGGTTGTCAAGCGAGGTCCTTTTCGTTGCGCATCCGCGACGGCTACTCGCCGATCACCCCTTCAGTGGGGCTCGAAGCGGTTGCGTAGAGCCTGCGCGGAATGCGCCCGGCGCGGTACGCCCAGTAACCGGCTTCGCAAGCGTGCTTCATCGCTCGCGCCATCGCTACCGGGTTCTGCGCGCCGGCGATGCCGGTGTTCAGCAGCACGGCTTCGGCGCCGAGCTCCATCGCAATGGCGACGTCGCTTGCCGTACCGACACCCGCGTCGACGATGACCGGGACTTCCAACGTCTCGATGATAATCCGAATGTTGTTCGGGTTCAGGATTCCCTGACCGCTACCGATCGGCGAGCCCGCCGGCATCACCGTCGTCGCTCCCGCGTCCTGCAAGCGCTGCGCCATGATCGGGTCATCGGATGTGTAGGCGAGCACCGTGAAGCCCTCTTTGACGAGCTGCTGCGTCGCCTCCAATGAACCCACTGGATCCGGGAGCAGTGTCTTCTTGTCACCCAGGACTTCCAGCTTGACCCAATCACCCATGCCGAGCTCACGCGACATTCGTGCGACACGCATCGCGTCTTCGGCCGTGAAGCAGCCAGCGGTGTTCGGCAGGATCATGTAGCGGTCGCGGTCGATGTGTTCGAGCAGGTTCTCGCCGCCACCACTCAGATCGAGACGTCGAATGGCGACTGTCACGACTTCGGTACCTGACGCGTCGAGCGCATCCCGCATCTGCGGCATGGTCTCGTACTTCCCGGTACCGACGAAAAGACGCGAGTTGAACTCGCGACCAGCCAGCTTCAGCGGTTGCATGTCTATCCTCCACCCACGATCGTCACGACCTCGACCTCGTCGTCGCCGACCAACACGTGCTGCGCGTGAGCAGCCTTCGGGACGATCGCACGGTTGACCTCGACGGCAACGGCCCCGCCTCCGATGGCGAGCTGCTCGACGAGTTGGGCAACGGTGGTCCCCGCAGCGACTTCATGGTCGTCGCCGTTGAGGCGGATCGTGATGGGAACGGTCGTGGTCATTGCGCTGTGCTCCAGACTCTAGAGAGCCGCGCATTCTAGACCCTTCAATGAGAACTGCGACCCGGTTTCTCCAACGGAGTCCGAAGTCGCAGTCGTGGGTTTGGGTCTGATTGGGTCGGGGGCGCCCGCCCTCCTAGGGTCGGGAGCGCTGGCCGCGCGGCTCCGGGAGCCGGCGCCGCTCGCCGTTGGGGAGTTCTGGCTGCAGCCGATACAGCTTCTGCAGCGCTTCGTCGTGGAAGCTCAGCCCGCCAAGTCGCAGGTACTCCTCGAGATGCTGCACCGCGGCCTTCTGGTCACGGCGTACCAACGCCAGCTCGGCCAGGTGATAGTGCGGCTGAGGGAACAGTGGATCGATCTCGAGACACTTCTCGAAAGTCGCCTTCGCCGCAGCCGGCTTCTCGTTGGCCAGGTACAAGAGCGCGAGCTCGAAGTACGGGCCCGTGTAATTCCCCTCCGGGGTCTTGCGAATCATCTCTCGATAGCAGACCTCGGCACTCGTGTAGTTGCCGATCCCGTGGAAGATCCGCCCCTCGAGGTAGTCGTATTTCGGATTGTCGGGGTCCAACTCCTGCGCCTCGTGAATGAAGCGCAAGGCCTGCTTGTAGTCCCCCTTGCGGCCATAGAACTGGCTCAGTCGTTCGCGGTACTTCGGCTCTTCCGGAAACTCGTCGGCAAGCTCCTGGTACTGCGCGATCTTGGTGTCGACCAGGAGGGTACTCTCGCGCCCTTCTTCGAGCAGCGTCCGCGAACTGATCGGACGGACGGTCTCCTGGAGGCAGCCCACCAACGATACGACGACGAGAAGCGCGAGCGCACTACGAGAAAACATGCTGAGAACCCTTCTTTGTCAGTACATAGCGCACCTCGCAAGGTGCGACCAGGGCCGGCGGGCCCGTGGCGCTGCGCCCTCGCACAACGCCTGCTCTGACTAGGTAATCGGCATACTTTCTCGGTCCCTGCATCGATTTCTCGGCCCAACCCAGCGATTTAGGCCCACGACCGAGGGGAGCGGGGCCCTTACGCAAAGTCGTCGGCGAGCTCCTCTTCGCGCCGATCGAACCAGCGCTGGAACTTGACGACGGCGGCGAGTGCAAGCGCCATCAGCATGACGCGAAATCCAGCGGTTCCCCAGACGCCAACCTGCGCGCCAATCGCCATCGCGCGCTCGGTTTGCTCATCCATCTCCTGGGTCTGCTGCATGTTCTCGACAATGAGGGGTGCACTCATGATGCCGACGACCAGAGACATCACACAGAACAGCAACATCAGGTAGATCAGCGCCACGCCCCAGCGACGTTTCAGCAGGAGCCCTATGTAGCCAATCGTGCCAAAGATCCCGATGCCGAAGCCCGAGATCACCTCCCACGGCGCCAGCTGCAGCATCGGGTCGGATTCGGGCTGGCTCTGCATCGCAATCCAACCAAAGACAGAAATCGCCGCCAATGGGATGCGGAGCGCACAAAGGCACAGATCGATGATGAACACAACATTGCAGAACGTCGGAACCGGCTTCGACATTTTCAACTCCCAGCTACGTTCAACGACTTCGCGTCTCTTGCCCCCGAGCAGTCACACCGTTCAGAGCCAGGCCAGCGTTCGATCCAGACGTCGGGACCAGCTGCCAGCGCGTCGGGTAGTTCGAGTGCTTGTAGAGGTTCTCGAAGCGTACTTCAAGGCGTGCGGTCAGCTGCGACGTTGTCAGGCGAAAATGCAGTAGCGATTTGGCGGGGTCAAACTGAAAAGGGATCGCGTTCTCTCCCAGAGTCACGCGGATCGTCGACGCAAGGACACGAGACACGTCACCACCCCAGCCGCCACGCGCGATCAGCCCATCATCGAGGTGCAGCGTGACACGCCGCCCGCCACTGGACAGCGGCGCGACCTTGCGCAGCGCAACCGTTGGCGTGCCGCCCGCAAAGTAGTCGACGAGCCCCTGGTAGTAGCCGTACGCCTGCCGGCGCAAGTACGCGGGATCCTGCAGCCGACGAGCTTCCGCCGGGTTCGTGTAGAACGACGCCTCGCAGAGCACGGCCGGCATCGTGGCGCTGCGGAGCACGTGGAAGCCACTCCGCGGCGCGATCAAACGATCCGACAGCAGCGGCGTCGGCACAGTTGCGGGCGTACGCAGCGCCTCCATGACGCGACGTTGAATGGCCCGCGCCAAGTCGAGATCGGCAGGTTCGTCATCTTCAGCCAAGTTGTACCAAGTGCTCGTGTAGTTGGCGCTTTCACTGCCCCCTGCGTTGTGGTGCAGCGACACCATGACTTCGGCCCCACCACCCATGAGCAGCGGCACTCGCTCCGAGAGTGGCACGTGCCGATCATCGCTGCGCGTCAACACGACACGGGCACCGTCTCTCTCGAGAAAGCGCTGCAGTTGCAGGGCCACCGCCAAGTTCGCTCGCGCCTCGACCTGCTTCAGCTGGTCGTGGTCACCACCGTGGCCTGGGTCGAGGCCAATGCAGCGCCCAGAGAGAAACTTGCCATAGGGGTGCGCAACGTAGTCGACCGACGGCAGGTGTGCCCAGTCTGCACCTGTCGGCTCCACCGGTGGCTGCTCCGGCGCGCAGCCAACGACAACCACCACGACCAGACACAACCAGCACAGCGGACGGCTCACTCGGGGCTCTCTTTCGATCGCTGCAGGTTCTCCTGCACGCGCACGCTCAGGATGCGGTCGCCCACCTCCAACGCATCGACGACCTCCATCCCCAACACGACCCGCCCGAACACCGTGTATCTGCCGTCGAGGTGCGGCGTCGGCAGATGATTGATGAAGATCTGGCAGCCCCCACTGCCAGGATCGCTGGTCTTTGGCATCCCCATCGTGCCGCGCAAGAACGGGATCTGATTGATCTCATCGGGGATGTGGTAACCGGCGTCGCCCCAACCGTCGTGGCGCGGATCGCCCCCCTGCACGACGAAACCGGGTACGACGCGGTGAAAGATCAGTCCTTCGTAGAAGCCCGTTCGTGCGAGGTGCACAATGTTCGACACGTGCAGCGGCGCCGCTTCGAGATACAACTCTGTCGTGAACGTGCCTTTGTTCGTCTCGAAACGCAGGCGCGGATTGCCCAGCCAGGCGGCCGGGTCCAAGATCGGAAACCGCCCGGCCCAACGATAGGCGGCGTCCGCAGGGGCTTCTTGCGTTTCTCGAGGATCGATGCCAAGGGCGCGCAACCCCGCGCGCCCCAACTGCCGAACGACCGTCGAAGGGTCGCTGACGGCGCGCTCGAGCAGCGGTCGCACGCGCGACACATCACTCTCGAGCGCATGAAGGATCTGAGCGCGACACTCCCACATATCTGGCGCAGTCGCTGCCTGGTAAGCCTGTACCAGTAAGTCTTGCCAGCCCGCCGCCTTCTCTTCGGCAAGGTGCGCGATCGCGACACCTCGCACGGCCCGCGACGGATCACTGAGGGCAGTCGACCGGATGAGTTGCGCCGTTTCGGCATCACTTGACGGAGTCGCAGCGTTCGGCGCCTCTGCGACCGCTACGGGGGCAGCAGCGAGGGCCGTCAGAGCAGCCTCGCGCTGCCGGCTCTCTGTCGCGCCCAGTTGGGCACGAACCAACGCCAGAGAATCCGCATCACCATGGGCAAGTCCCTGGATCGCAGCGACCCGCAACCAAATGTCATCTGCTTGCAGCAGCGGCCGGAGCTCCGCGATCGCGCGGGCACCGGCAACTTTACCGTAGCCACGCGCAGCGGCTCTGCGTACCGACGCCACGCTTGAACCGCGCAGCTGCGACAACAGAACGGCTTGCTCGACGTCGCCTCCCTTCTCGGCGAGTGCGTCGCAGAGCAGCTCGAGCACCAACGGGTGGCTCTCGCGAGCGAAGTGCTCCAGCAGCACCTCTGTCGTGTCAGGATCGACGACCTCAGCTGCAGAGCGCAACGTGATCAGAACGCGCACGGCCTCGACGCGGGCCGTCCAAAACGATGCTGGATCGGCCAGGACACGCCGCATCGTTGGGACACAATCACGAGCCTGTAGTTCACGGTAGCCGCGGGTTGCAAACGTACGTGCCCACGGCGCCGGCAGCGCCGCGGCCGCGTCGAGTACGCTACGCCCCCGCGCGTCTCCGAGACGCGCAATCGCATAGACGATGTTCCAGAGCGCGTGAGGGTCTCCAAGTTCTTGTTCGGCAGCGAATGCCGCGACCAACGCCGGCACGCTCTCTTTGTCGTCGCGCGCCCACAGCGCAATCGCGGCAGCCGCTCGCACCGTCGGTTCGGGATCGGCCAGCGCGGTTCGCAACGTAGAGACCGGGTGCACCTGCGACCGTCCTAGCGCTTCGACAGCGCGTCGCCGCACCTCTGCATCAGCATGCGTTGCCAACGGCGCCAACCCCAACCCCGCCGTCGAACCGTCGGCGACGCCCAGCGTGAACGCGACTTCCGCGAGCACCCCTGAATCCCATTTGACCGCGGCGTCACCGTGGACCGCGTAACCATCGAGAAGCGACAATCCATGAGGATCGCGCAGATGGCGCAGCAGCTCTACGGCTTGCCGCTGGACTTGCGGATCCTCGTGTTCGAGACCACGGCGAAACTCGGTCACGGCCGGAACGTCGAATCCGCCAGAATCGAGACTGTGCAGATAGGCCTGCCACATCGGTGGCGGCGGCGACGCGGTAGTCTGATGCGCACGATTCGCGTCGGGAGCGGCGCAGCCGGCGACGCCAACGACTCCGCAGAGAAGTACAGGAAGAAACAGTCGTCGCAACTCGGTCGTCCGCGGATTCACTGGGCATCCCCGCTCTGATCATCTGATGGGCGAGCACCGGTCTCGCCGTGACCTCGCGCAAGCCGGTTGATCTCGGCTGCATCGTAGTGGCGGCCGTTGTTGGCGCCGGGACACTCCTGAGTAACTTCTGCCCACGAGCCACGCGAGCGCAGGTTTTCGCGCCAAAAAGGAAATGTGCGGCACTGTGTCGGCCGCACCGGGTAGACGGTGCACCCCTTCCCGTCTTCCCAGAAGATGCAGTCGAGATTCTTCTTCTCGATCAGGCTCAGACGACGCCCCACCTTTCGTACGTACTGCGCGGAGAAGTCATCGGGTTTCATCTGCAGGAACTCAGCGAGCTCGGCGATCTTCGCCTGGTCCACCCACACATATCCTTCGAAGCCCGTGCAGCACGAACCGCACTGCGTGCATTCGAAGCAAAGTCCATCGCGATACCAGGCCACCTGTATCTCCCTCGAGCTGTCTCAATCTGCAAAGACCCCTACGGCCAGCTAGATAATAGGGGCGAGCCACGGAGAGTCACGGTCGCTTTCACGGCCGTTTTCACCGCGCGGAGCTTGCATTCATATGGCGCAGAGCGCTCGCTGCGGGTGGTTCTGTCTGCGCAAACGGCTTTGTACTTGACCTGACCGGTCTGATCTCTTTTGCTCGGGGTGGGAGACATCGACTTTTGGGGGAGAAACGTGAATCGACTCTTTTTCGTCATTGGCATTTCGGTGGTCGCGACACTCGGCACCTCCGGATGCGTCGATCGCTTCCTCCTTGTGCGCTCCGACCCCCCCGGCGCTCGTGTCTATATTGACGCGCAAGCGGTTGGAACGACCCCGGTCAAAGTGCCCTTCGAACACTACGGCTCGCGCGAGGTGCTTCTGCGACACTCAGCGCAGCAAGACGGCCGCAACGTGCACTACAAGTCGGTAGCGCAGATCGTCGATGTCAAGAGCCCGTGGTACCAGTGGTTCCCACTCGATCTCGCGGCTGAGTTCCTATGGCCAGGAACCATCACGGACACGCATGAAGTTACCGTGCATCTGACGCCTCAGGATCCCGAAGCGCTCCGCGCCGCCCTCGACGAAGCGGCCGAGCGATTGGGAGCACCTGCTGCAGACGCAACCTCAGACACCAATGCGGAGGACGGCGCTTGATCGGTCGGAGTAGCGATCTCCCAAAGCTTCCCACCGCGGCCACACTCCCCTCCTTCGATTTTTCGCAAGTGCGCGTGCTCATCCTCGGCCTCGGCCAATTCGGCGGTGGCCTTGGCGCCACCCGCTTCTTCGCGCACCACGGTGCTCAAGTCACCGTCACTGACCTGCAGCCGGCAGCATCGCTACAGGGTTCGCTGGAGCAGCTGGGAGATTTGGAGGGGATCGACTATCGCCTCGGCGAGCACACTCACGAGGACTTGGACCGGGCACATTGGATTGTCATCAACCCGGCGATTCCTCCGCATGCGCCGATCCTCGACTACGCCAGAACCACTGGCGCGCGCTTGCTGACCGAAATCGGACTGTTTCTGCGCTGGTGTCCGTCGCCGTGGATCGCTGGCGTCAGCGGGAGCAACGGCAAGAGCACCACAGTAGAGCTAGCGACCAAGCTGCTGCGGTCGAGCAATCGTCGTGTTCGCTTGGCGGGAAACATTGGCGCGTCGCTGCTCCCAGACGTCCTGAACATCGATCCCGACGATCGTATCGTCTTGGAGCTGTCTTCGTTCCAGCTTGAGCGGCTCAGCCCCGATGCGCTGCCGCGCGTTGTCGCGTTGACGCAGTTCGCCCCCGACAATCATCTCGACTGGCACGGTTCTGCTGAACGTTACCAGAACGCCAAAGAATCGTTGCTCGGCAAAGCGAACGTGGGTTCCTCGCTAGCCGTGTTGCCGGTCAAGAGTCCCTACTATGATCGCTGGCGACGGCGTGCCGAGGCGGAAGGGCGTCGCGTCGTTCCGTTCACAGCCGACGACTGTCCCGACGGCGGCGTCGGCTATCGCCGAGGACAGCTACACAGCGATCTCGAGAATAACAACGGACCGCTTCTGCCTACCGACGAGCTCACCCTGAGTGGTCCCGAGAACCGCGGCAACATCGCGTGCGCTACGGCCATCGCGCTGTCGATGGGAGGAACCCCCGAAGGCATCGCTACCGGCGTCTGCGGCTTTCGCCCACTCGAACACCGGCAAGAGATCATCCCTGCGCGCGGCGCCCTGAACTTCGTCAACGACTCGAAGGCGACAACGCCCGCAGCGACATTGTGTGCACTGCGTGCCTTTGGACCGCAGGCAATCTTGTTGGCGGGTGGGCGCTTCAAAGGGGATTCTTTCGAGGAGTTCGCCACGGCCGCCCACGGCGCCGCGCGATTGTTCTTTGTCTATGGCGAGTGCGCCGGGGCCCTACGCCAGGCCTTGATCGATGCAGGCGCCGACGACGATGCCGTCGTCACTGCAGACACTCTGGAGCAAGCGTTCTCCGGGGCAATCCACCAGGCCGACGACGGCGACACGATCCTGCTCTCCCCCGCCTGCGCGTCCTTCGATCAGTTTCGCGACTACCGCGAGCGCGGCGACCGCTTCCGATCGCTCGTCATGGAGTGGTGTCAGCTGATCCGTTAGGAATTCAGCCGACATCCCCTATCACCCCCTGGCCGTCGTGGTAAGTTCTCGCGTCTCGGTGCAATGGACGGCAGGGAGCGAGCGGTGACCGATTTTCTAGTGCAGCTACATGCGAGTTGGGGTGGCGGCGCGTTTCTAGCGCTCTCGGCCCTGATCACGCTGCTCCTTTGCTTCGTCGTCATCCCGTTCAGTACCGACAAGATGGTCGACAACGCTGCGGGTTTGGCCGCGCGTCTTCTTGGCAATCGCTACCGCACGCTCGTCATCAACGCGTCGACCAACAATCCCGAAGCCGCAAACATGATCGTCTCGATGGCGATGGGCCGCTTTGGCGGTTGGGCCAATCCTCTCGGTTCGCTGCTGGCCAACCTATACCTGATCTTGCTAGTCGCACCTTGCATGGTGATCGGCAAGTACCTGATCGGTGGCCAACGCGACGCTCTTCGCGAATTCGTGCAACTGCTCCGCCGCGAGTGGCGGTTGGTCTTGTGGCACGTGTCTCTGACCGGACTGACGTATATCGCCGGGCAAACCGCGCTGAACCTGATGCTGCACCGATCTGTGTTCAGAGATCCAGACTACACGCCCGCGCTTCCGGCCACCGGAGCGCTGATGTGGTATGCGCTGCTGATTCTCATCGTCGCACTAGTGATCTGGATCATCTTCGACCGAATCCTGCATCGGCAACGCCCAGAACTGTTCCACGACATTGACGACAGTTCACAGGCAGACAGCTTCGGTCAATTCCTGCTGGGTACTACGATCCTGATCGGCACGGCTTGGCTGATGAACGAGCTGTTCTTGTCGTGGGTGCAGATCTACGAAGAAGCGCTCACGAAGGCGTTCGGCGACGCGATCTTCACCGGTCTGCACTTCATCCTCGGCGCGCTCGTCACCTCGCTGCCGGAAGTGCGAGTCGCGTACCGCTACTTCTTGAAGCGCAGTGGCCCCGATCTGCACACTGCGCTGGGCAGCGCCAGCTACTCGAACCTGACCAACTTGATCCTGTGCGTGCTCGGGCTGGTCGTGTTCATGATCCTCGTCGCCAACGGCGTCGTGCTGCCGTGGGAGTAGAATGGGTCCAGATCCCAGACACCCGGTCCCGAGTTCTGTTCGGTTCCTGAATTCGGGCACGCCTGAGCTCCCTCCTGGCCCCGACCAAGCCCTACCGAACGGGCCCTAACCTCATAAAATAAAAGCAGTAACGACCCGCCACCCAGCTCCCGCAAGAGCTCGGGCATAGACGTTGCCACTGTCTCTGCAGGGAAGCGCCGATGCGCTCTCCCGGGGAGATATGACTCAACGGCTTTCATCGACGGGACGAATATGCCTGCACTAGAGCCTCTGCGAACCAGTGCCCTTCTACCGGGTGCCGCCCGGCGACAGCACCGTGTGCTGCTCGTCGGCAACAATGAACGAACGAGGCGCCGCCTCCAGCAGCTCGAGGAAGCGCAGAGCCGCGACGTCGCCGTCGTCGGCTACCTGGACCTCGCCAAGAATGCCGGGGCTGAAGCACCGGCGCTCGCCCAACAACCTTTGCCGCACCTCGGCTGCGTCCGGGAGATCGCGAAAGTGCTGTGTCGTACAGCCGTCGACGAGGTCCTGGTGACGTTGCCGATCAAGTCGTGCTACGACACGATTCAGGGCACGGTGAAGACATGCGAAGAAGCCGGTGTGCAGGTCAGCATCGACGCCGATCTGTTCCAGAGCGAAATCACGCAACCGAGCACCTCTCGCGACTCGAACCCAAAGATCATCTACAGCTGCGTGCCCTACTCGAAGTGGCAGCTGCGTTTGAAGCGAATGATGGATATCGCCGGCGCCGTCGTCGGCCTCACGATCTTCGCGATACCGATGCTGTTGATCGCGGCGCTGATCAAACTCACTTCGCGCGGCCCGGTCTTCTTCCGTCAGACCCGAGTCGGACGCAATCACCGCCAATTTCAGATCCTCAAGTTTCGCACCATGATCGTCGACGCAGAAACCAAAGTTGAAGCGCTCAAGCACCTCAACGAAGTCGACGGTCCGGTCTTCAAGATCAAACGCGACCCTCGAATCACGTGGATCGGCAGAATCCTGCGCAAGCTCAGCCTCGACGAGCTACCGCAGTTCATAAACGTCCTCGTCGGCGAAATGAGTCTGGTCGGACCACGCCCTCCGATCCCGAGCGAAGTCGTCGAATACGAATGGTGGCAACGCCGTCGCCTCAGCATGAAACCAGGCATTACCTGCTTCTGGCAGGTCTCCGGACGCAACAACATTGGCTTCGAAGAGTGGATGCAGCTCGACCTCCAGTACATTGATCGCTGGTCGATTGGGCTCGATCTACTCCTCCTACTAAAGACCGTTCCTGCAGTGCTCCGAGCCCGCGGAGCCTCCTAGACCAACGCCCCCCCAAGGAACGCGCAAAGCCCGCCTCGCCCACTCGCGTCGCCAGCAGCGTGCTCTCTCTGGGTTCCCCGCCAAGGCGGGATCCAAGAACCCGGCGACGAGTACCACCGCGACCCACGTCGGCTAGGAAACAACGGAACACAGTTCGTCCCAACCCCCCGACCCGGACTCCTCCCCCCGGGCCGGGGGGATTTTGTTTGTAGGGCGATGCATTCGAGACGCGAGAATCAACTGCGGCGACCGGCTGCCAGCAAGCCTGCCATCCGCGCGCCAATCCTACGCACCACAGAGCGCTCCACATCGCAGTTCCGACCACCCACGATCGCAAGTGCATCGAGAGCCCCCAGGCACTCGGCAGCGGAACCCAACGCGATACGGTAGAAGTTGATCCCGGAATTCCCCGCTAGCTTCTGACTACGCCCCTCGCAGATGTTGAGCGTAATGCTGAGTGCAGCGCGAGAGAGCTGACGGCGCAGCTCAGCATGTCCGGAAGGAACCGACAGCTCTTGCACACAGCGCAAGAACTCCAGCGAGTCGCGATACACGTGAAGAGACTCGTGCGGAAACCGAAACCGTTCGTAACCATCTTGGCCTGACAAGAGCGCTCCTTTCTGAATCGCGAAGTGCGACTCGTTGGTTGTCAGCACCCAGCACGAGCGCAGGCTGTGTCAAGGACGCCGCAGGCGCCGAAGGGAATCCTTGACACAGCCGAGCACGTGCTACCCTGCAAACACCCAACGAAACCACTCACCCCCCTCTCGTCTTTTTTCTTTCACCCCTCGTTCTTCTTTTCTTACGCCTTCCCCCTTCGCCTTTCCCCCTTCGCCTTTCCCCCTTCGCCTTTCCCCATTCGCCTTTCCCCCATTCGCCTTTCCCCCATTCGCCTTTCCCCTTGCTCCTTCCCCTCGCTCCTTCCCCTCGCTCCTTCCCCCTTGCTCCTTCCCCCTTGCTCCTTCC
>JBCCHQ010000070.1:0-29217 GCA_039028735.1 Planctomycetota bacterium
AATACTCGAAGGCGGAGCAGGCACTCGTCGAGCAGCTTGCCATTCGAGAGAACTACCTCGGAGAAACTCACAAGCTCACGCTGAACACCATGCAGTTTCTCGCCAACACGCTGCAGCGCCAGGGTCGCTATGCAACCGCCGAGTTTCTGCACCGGCGTTGCCTCGAACACATGGCACACGCATATGGCGGTCGGCACGCTAGGACGCTGACGTCGGCCGTGAATCTTGGAGATCTCCTGGTCAAGCAGGGCCGCCATGCGGAAGCGCGGGCTTTGCTATTGGACACCTATCGACACAGCGCAGCAGTCAGCGGGCTGCGCAGTTCCACGACGGTCGCTGCGGGCGTCAATCTGCTGGTAGCTACTACGGCGGTCGGTGACCTCGACGCGGCGACAGCACTGCTGGACGCGATCGAGGAAACGCCGCAGAACAGCTTCCTCTACCCATACGTAGTTGAGGCGGGTGCACAACTCCTGGTTGCGAGGGGCGAGTTGGCACACGCGACCGACGAGTTATCAAACCTCATCGCCACAGCGCGCTCGTCCACACCAAGCTCCATCACCCGCTCCCTGGACCGCGCCATCTTGTGGGAGCGGCAGCGCGACAAGCAGGCGCTCGGCGCGCTGGCTGTTGCCACTCAGCAGATGCAAGGGCAACACGGCAACCGCCACCCCGAAACCATTCGTGCCCGCCGTGCCTACGGCGGCAGCTTGTTTCGCCATGGCCGGGTGCCCGAAGCAATCGCGGAGCTAGAGCGAGCCGCGGCAGCCTTCGAGGACGCACGATTGTTGGCGCAGTACGACGGCCTCGATCGCGCTCACTTCGACGTGGGGCTATCACCGCTACCTCTGCTGGCGGCTTGCCTCGCTGCTAGCGGCGACGCGGTGGGTGCTTGGGAACAGCTCGAGCGCGGCTTCGCGCGTGGCCTACTCGATGGGCTGGAACAACGCTCGGCGCGGCCAATGACGACAGAGGAGTCAGAGAAGCAGCGAACTCTGCACGGTACGGTGCAGCATCTCGAAGCGCAGCTGGCGCAGCTCGTCGCACGCGGCATGCACAACTCTGTTCGCTACTACGAAATTCGACGGCACCTGACACGCGTACAAGTGCGACAGCTGGACTTCGAGACCGAGCAGCGGGAGCGCTATGAATTCGCGAACGGTCGCTGCCTGGATGTCGCGGCTCTCCAAGCAGGCCTGCCTGCAGACGCCGCGTACGTCGCATGGCTAGACCTACCCGAACATGGCCAGCACTGGGCATTCGCATTGCGCCGCAACGTCGATCCAATATGCGTCCGCCTTGCACCACCGCAGACCGAGACCCTCGAGGAACTACGACACGCTCTCCGCCAAAGCCCAACGGACCCGCGCCGGACGCGCGCTGCAGACATCGTGCGGCGCGACTCGAATGCAACGGCACGCCGCACGCGCGAAGTTGCGTCGTTGTGCGCTGAGGCCCACGAGCAACGCCTCACCCCACTCATCAAAGAGCTGCAAGCGACACCGAACGCGCCTGCCGTGCGGCAACTCATCGTGCTTCCATCAACAGTGATGGCGGAGATACCGCTGGCAGCGTTGACGCGCAAATACCGGATTCGGTACGCCCCATCTGGGACCGTTCACACGACGCTGTCTCTGAACCCGCCGGCGCCAAAAGATCGGATGCTCCTGGTGGGCGACCCGCGGTCGCCAGCCGCGGTAGACGGCACGAACAGCGGGCCTCTGCCGCTACCCGGATCGCGGCAGGAGGTCGAAGTGATCGCCAGCCTTGCACAGTCTGCGCCGAAGGGAGCGACCCAGTGTGATCAGCTCCTCGGCGTAGCAGCCACCGAGGCAGAGCTCTGCAAACTGCAGCGCACCAACCAATTGGGGGGCTACCAAGTGCTGCATTTCGCGACCCATGCACTAACGAACAACGCGCGCCCGTTTCGTTCATGCCTGATCTTGGGCGACAGCAAGACGGGCATGCGCTTGCCCGAACTGCTGGCCGACTTCCCGCTGGATGGGCGGCTGACGGCCGCGCAGATCCGTTACGGGTGGCGCCTCGATGCCGATCTCGTCACGTTGAGCGCCTGCGCGACGGCGGGAGGGCAGGCTCGCGGCTACGAGGGCGTACTGGGTTTCTCACAGGCACTCTTTCTGGCCGGGGCCCGGGGGCTGCTACTAAGTCTATGGCCGATCGACGATCGGGCCACGACCCTCCTGATGGCGCGCTTCTACCACGGCTTCTGGCACCGTCAGCTATCGAAGACAGCCGCCCTCGAGGAAGCCCAGGCTTGGCTCCGTACTCTCGGCGCCGCTCAAGTACGACACATCATGGAGGCGCCGGCCGACCGTATCGGGGTGGCGGCACAGCAAACGGCCGACGCGCCGCCGTTCGCCCACCCGTACTACTGGGCTGCCTTCGTTCTTGTCGGCGCCGACTGACAGGTTGCGCCGTCGTCGCTGGGTTCGGTGAGTTTTGATAGCAGACGGCGACCCAGTGCCGTATACCCGGCTCCCGACGAGTAGAACCGCTTCCCGAACGGAGCCCGAATGAGCCCCTCCTCGACGATCGCTGTACTAGCCATCTCTTGCCTCGCTTTGGCGGGCGCCGGAGCCGCTGTCTTCATGTCCCAGCAACAGCCTCGAACGACGACCACAACCACGATCGAACAGGTCGACACGACTGACCTCGAACAACAGATTGCGCAACTACGAGCTGAGGTCACGACGCTACGCGCAAGGCTAGAC
Source organism: Planctomycetota bacterium (assembly GCA_039028735.1). Classification (GTDB taxonomy): domain Bacteria; phylum Planctomycetota; class UBA8108; order UBA1146; family JAJFFE01; genus JBCCHQ01. The sequence continues at coordinate 2,733 of JBCCHQ010000070.1, forward strand.
GCGGTCGAGGCGAAGCCGGCGTTGTCACCCACGATCTCAGCGTCGTCAACCGGCACCGATGTTGAGTACAGCGCCGAGGCTCCGGAGGAAGATCGGATCGCATTGGCTGTCGAGGCTGTGCTCGAAGAAAAGGGAGTCGAGTATGTCAAGCAGGCGCAACGAATCGCAAAGCGCGATGGAGCCCGTGACGGTATGACGAAGTGGGTCAACTCGCGACGTGAAAGGCTTCCCGCGCTGTACGAGCGGATCTCGCAAAAAATGCGGCTCGATCCTCGCCGCGGTCGTCAGGTCGAAGACATCATACACACGACCTTCGAGTCGATGAACGAACTGACGGAGCAGCTGCATGCAGAGCCACCGCTCAGTGACGAGGATCAATACGCAATCATGGGCGAGATCAAGACGTCGGTCGGTACGATGGTCGGGCAACTCGACGAAGTCCTCGAGGATGAAGAGTTGATTCAGCTGGGTGAGCTGACCATTGAATCCGAGCTACCTCGAGTCGGCTATGCAATCATCGAAGAGGGCAAGGACGACGACACACCTGCAGAGGACGCTGAAGCAGGCGGGAACTGAGCAAGCCCACGGCATGACAAAGACGAAGCACTTCCCGTCGCCGGTCGCAACGATGTTCGCGCGCCAGGTACGACCTGGTTACGAAACTGAGTACGAAGAGTGGCTGGCGGGCATCTCAGAGGCAGCCTCACGCTTCCACGGCAGCCAGGGCACGACGATCTTGAAGCCGACCGGCGTGCGCGAGGAGTACATCGCGATCTCGCAGTTCGAGAACTCCGACTGCTTGGAAGCTTGGCTCTGCTCTGACCAGCGCAGAGATTGGCTGGAGAAACTCAACACGATTGCGTTGGACCATGAAGAGGTCAAGGCGCTCACTGGCATGGAGCGCTGGTTCACGCTACCGAATCGTGCCGTGAGTCAACCGCCAGCTCGCTACAAGACGGCAATCCTCGTTTTCGTTGGCCTCTACCCGCTGCTACTCGTAATCAACGCCCTTCTTGCCCCGGTCACCGACCCCTGGCCGCGAGCGGTTCAGATCCTGCTATCGCTGTCGATTTCGATCCCAGTGATGGTGTGGGTCGTGCTTCCTTGGCTGACGCGGCTGAGCTTTGGCTGGCTCTACCCCAGCTATCGCCGAGCCGGACTAGCACGCAGTGAAAAGCGCTAGCCCTACCGCCGAGCTCAGACTCGAGTAGCCACTGCCGACCCCGCTCGACTCGGGCCCGCGGCCGCGATAAGATCGCATGCGGCTCAACCACAGTTCTCGCGACGTAGCGCCCCTGGCAACTTTTTGCATCTTGTTTGTGAACAGGTGCCAAGGGGATCAGCAACAACGGACAGGACCTGGCAATGATTTCCATCCGCAACCTGCATGTTCTCGAGTGGCAACGGCTGTTCGTCTTGGCACTGCTATTGATCACAACGAACATGCTGGCCGCCGGCACGGTGGACAACACCTTCATTCGCGGCGACTCGAATCGAGATGCCAGCGTCAACATCGCCGATGCTGTCAACACGCTCACCTTCCTGTTCAACGATAGTGGCCCCCTACCGTGCGTCGACGCCGCGGACGCCAACGACGATGGCTCGGTCGACATTGCCGACCCCGTGGCCACCCTTGCAGTCCTCTTTGGATCGACGATCACCACGCTGCCGCCGCCCTACCCAGGAGTCGGCGAAGACCCGACCCCCGACGCGCTCTTCTGCGACCCACTACTCGCCGACGCCGCCACAGAACTTGCAACGATCCTCACGAAGTTTCCTAGCTTCTCGGTAGTGCCGGTGCAGTCGGGGACGACGACACTCTTGTTGACGCAGTCACTCGTCGTCGATGATATTCGCGGTGTCGAGATCGACGAGACTCCACCAACGCTGCAAGGTCCCGCCTACGTATCGCCAGCGAGTATGGTCGATGGCTTTGCACCAGGTCAGGCCCCTTATGACGCTGCTGGAATCCTTCCATTCGACTTTCGCTACTACACGAACGCCAACTCGTACCAAGGCTGGCACACTTGGAACATGGCTGAGTACGCGGCAACGCACGGCTTCGGCCAGACTGACCCCTACAACTCTACGGCATCAGAGTGGTCTCATCTTCCCGCGGCGGCGGAGCTCTATACTTGGTCGGGTTGGAACTGGGCAACGTGGATGTCCAATAACGGCTACGCCAGCGGCCGCTACGACACGCTGCCGAGCCTGCAGTCACTGACGACATCGATGCTTGGCGAGAGCTTCTTCTACGCGTCGTGGAATGATGCCGCTGCGTACTCGAACTCAATGGCGGACATGGAACACTCCATCTTGTCACCGAGCAGCCTGCAGTCGCAGGCTTGGTATCCGTCCGGGGGTACGCAAGCGGAGAAAGATCAGTTCGAGAGTGACTACTACGAAGGTTACGCAAACACCAACATCTGCTGGATGCACGTCGCCGAGCAGCGCAACTGGACCGGATACGGCATGTATGGGTGGCAACCGTTCGCACGGCAGTGGTTCGGCCTCGATACGGCTACCGGGGACCCGGCGACGGACTGGCGCTGGAGCCGTTTCGGCTCCGTCATCTACGACGAAGTCGAAGTCTTGTACCCCAGCGTCTACTGCTTCTACTGGAACTCCCGAAACCTCGCATACATGCTGGCGAACATCGACCTGAACGCAACGATCATCGCTGGCAAGGCAGTCAAGAAGCCAACGATGCCCTATGTCTGGCCACTGCTCCACGGCGGTGGTGGCGGTTGGCGGTGGTGGCGCTATCAACCGCTCCCCGACCAAGACATGCAAGCCATCGGCACGTCTATCTTCTTCTCCGACATCATTGGCTTCGTTCTTTGGGGATGGTCGGGAACGGGCGACCCTCACCGCGTCACGCTAGCCGTCGACGACAACCACATGGTCGAGACGCCCTTCACTGCAGCTGAAACGGCAACACCAACACAGACGCGCGACTTCGTGCGCTACGACGTCATTCACGTCACGGCCATCGACGGCAGCGACAACGTCGACTTCAAATACATCGACAAGGGAGATCCGAACGGTTCGTTGGCAGCGCCAACCACCTACACGATGCAACGATCACTCCTCGAGACGCTGCTGCGTCCGGAGACCGCAAACATGGACGCGCTGATCGAGGGCATGGCGCTGGCGCGTGTCTTCGAGTTCTTCCTTTGGCACGGCAGCATCGAGGTCGACGTGCCCGCTACCGAGCAGTGGGCGCAGAACTTGCCGGTAGTGCGCCGCGTGCGCCTTGGTCAGAACCATGTCGTCGTGGCCTACGATCCGTTCGCCGCGACCTACCCAGCGGGACGCACGGTAACGCTGACAGACTTCGCTGGTAGCGCGGGGAGTACTCTGACAATCCCGGTGGACGGCACGGTACGGGTCTGGATGCTGCAACTCTGACAGCTATGACGCGGGCGATCGCCAACGTCACGAGTGGTTGCGGAGCATCAGCTCTTTTGGGTGTGGATCGAAGTACAGCTGCCCACGCAGATACTCGACGTCATGCTTCTTGATGTTGTACCGGAGCAGCGTGATCGGCACGATGAGCGGCAAAAGACCGTTTGCATAATCCTTGATCGCGCCCAAGATCTGCGCCTTCTCGGCTGGCTCCAGCAGCTTCTTCAAGTAACCCATCGCGTGCTCGAGCACGTTGCGGTGTCGCTGTGGCGTCGAACGCGTCTGCATCGTCGCCTGCAACTCCGCCTCGTAGTCGGCAAACAGTTGCTTGTTGGGAATCTTACCTGCTTGCCCAACGACGCTCCCGGCGCGGCGGTAGCCAGCTTCGTTGTGGGCTCGCAAGAGTAGCTTGTGCGCGGTATGAAACTCGACCAGTCGGCCCCTCGTCAGGCCCCGCTCGCGCAACGATCGCCAGCGATTGCGCACGAAGATCTGCTCGATGAAACTCTCGCGAATGCCGTGATCGTTGAGACGCCCCTCATCTTCGATGGGCAGTTGCGGCCAAAACTCGCGGAGAGCGGCAGCAAAGAAGCCAACGCCGTCGCGTCGGATCGGGTGCTTGTTCTTGTAGACCGGCAGTCGAAAGGGGCCACACGACGGCGAGCCCTTCTTCAGAATGTAGCCGTCGAGCCCCTCCTGGCGCAGCCCGCGGACTCGTTTCTTCGAAAACGCGAGCATCTGCTTCGTGAAGTCGTTGCCAGTCTTCGGAGCTACGAGCCGGAGCTCTCCATCGGCTTCCTCGATGCGGATCGTCGGCCGCGGGATTCCCATCCCGATCTCGACCTCGGGACATACAGGAACGAACTCGACCCACTCGCCCAACTGATCGACAACGAAACGGCTACGCTTGTGGCCACCGTCGAAGCGCACTTGCTCCCCCAAGAGGCAAGAAGACACGCCGATTCGTAGTTTCACGTCTCGATCTTGCCAAGCATTCCAGGCGCCCAGCGAGGGCTCGAAACTCTTCATAGCAACCTCTCATAAGAACCCGGCTCGTGGCAACAGACGTCGACCGGGGCGTGCAACCCGGATTTGGGACGCGCAGTCTAGCAGCCCTGCTCGGCGCGGGGCAACCTCGATCCAATGACAGAGCATGACACTTGCAGCGTCCAGCAAGCCCGTGACCGTTGGACACAACGCCCGTGGTTGAGTAGGGTCCCGCGAAGGTAGCACAATCCAGCAAGCACAAGGAATCGACAGGGAGTCAACGATGGGGGAACTGTTCACACTCGACAATCTCGGCACGTTGCTAATGCTCACAGCCCTTCAGGCCGTACTCGGCTTCGACAACCTGCTCTACATCTCGATCGAGTCGAAACGTGTAGCTGCGGAGAAGCAACAGTTCGTACGCCGCCTGGGCATCGGCCTCGCGATCGTGCTCCGGATCGTACTCTTGTTCGTCATCATTCGTGCGATCGAATACTTCCAGACTCCCCTCTTCACGATTCCCGAGAGTTGGCCGATCCATGGCGTCATCACCGGGCACGCGCTGATCGTCTTACTCGGCGGTGGCTTCATCATCTACACCGCGTTCAAAGAGATCATGCACATGCTGGTCATTGATGACCTCAGCGCTCATGGAAGCCAGGAGAAGCGCAGCGTCGGCAAAGCTGTTTTCTGGATCGTGACGATGAACCTGGTCTTCTCCTTCGATTCGATCCTGAGCGCGATCGCCCTCACCAACGTGTTCGCCGTCATGGCCACAGCCATCATCGTGAGCGGCATACTGATGATTGCGTTGGCTGACAGAGTCTCTGAGTTCCTGAAGAAGAACCGCATGTTCGAGGTGCTTGGCCTCTTCGTGCTGTTCCTGGTCGGCATCATGCTGCTATCAGAGGGTGGACACCTCGCTCATCTCGAGCTGTTTGGTCATAAGATCGAACCGATGACCAAGAGTACGTTCTACTTCGTTCTGATCGTTCTCGTCGCGATCGATATCGTCCAATCGCGCTACCGGAAGAAACTGCTGGCGCAGCGGCAACTGGAGCTGTCCCAGAGTTAGCAGATGAACAAGCCGCCTCCTGAAGTCGCATCGAAGCTCGTCTCCGTGATCGTACCTGCGTTCAACGCGGCAGCGACAGTCGTAGAGGCCGTGCAGTCGGCACTGTCGCAGAGCCACGACAACATCGAAGTTCTAGTGATCGACGACGGCTCCAGCGACGACACCGTGGCAGCACTAGCGACGATTGACGACCCGCGCCTAACCGTGCACGCCGAATCGCACCGCGGCGTCTCCGCCGCCCGTAACCGAGGGATCGATCGAAGCCAAGGCGAGTTCGTTGCATTCCTTGACGCCGACGACATCTGGCTGCCCCAGAAGCTGACCGCACAACTGTGCGCGCTTGCAAAGAACCCAAGAGCCGCCGTTGCGTACTGCCTACTGGATCGCGTCGACCAACGAGGCGCCTGCCGACTCCCCCACACCCGTCGCTGCGACAGCGGCGACCTATCACAAGTACTTCCGATCTGGAACTTGATCGGCAACGGCAGCAACTGGCTCCTGCGGCGTAGCGTCTTTGGTCAGGTCGCCGGTTTCGAAGAGACTCTAGAAGCAGCTGAGGATTGGCACTTCAGCGTTCGTCTTGCGCAACACTTCGAGTTCGTTGGTGTGCCGGAAGTGTTGGCGCTCTACCGGCAGCATGACCGGTCCGTCAGTACCGATCTGCGCAAAGTAGAGCGATTCTTTCGGCAAGCCTGGCGGCTCTTGCAGCGAGAGACCCCCTATCCGCGCGAGGTGCGACGGCGCAGCCTGGCCGTCCATTATCAGTACCTGCTCCTCAAGGGGTTACCCGCGATCCACAGCTGGCGAGACAGCCTCCGAGGAGTGCGCCACCTTGCCCTGTGCGGACGCTACCTTCTGCGAGATCGTGACTTTCGGCGCCAGCTTGGCGTGACTCGCCGCTTCGTTCGACAGTGCTTGGGCCTCTTGCGTCGCCCTAGCGACCCAGGTTCCTGGACTGCAGGTGATGAGTACCGCCAAACCGGCATGGTCGGCGAGGCCCGTTCGCTTGCAGACCCTTCGGTCATACCAGACCTAGTCGCAGACGAAGCACTGTTCGCGACAGCCATCGCTGAGCTGCAGCGTGCCGGCCATCATCATCGTGTTCCCTACGCCGTAACGGCCGCAATCGCTCGCGTTGCCTTTGATGAGAATCTCACTGGGCTAGTAGAGGAGGTTTTTGGTCACGACGTGCCTTGGGTGATGTGGGGCGCCAACATTCGAGTCGACATACCGAACGCAGCCAACCAGTGGCACACCGACATCGAGAGCACGCACTGGCCCTCGATCACTGTAGTCATTGGACTGGACGGCTGTGAGGCGGGCAATGCCACGAAGTACATCCCACACAGCCAGCGGTTAGGCACTCAGCCTCCTACCGGGAAAGAGTTCGACAGCGCCGGGCGCGTACTCGACGCAGCCCGTTGCGCTAGCCTCGCGTGTCATACTGTCGACACGTTCAGCAACTTCGGCAACGGTCGCTTCTATGCATTCGACGCGAAGGGGTGGCACTGCGGAGACCCAGCCACCGCGCAAGGACGCGTAATGTTGTTCCTCCACTACCAGCGCGCCAATGCTCCTCGAGTCCCGCAAATGAAGGATTGGATCGACGGCACATGGTTCGACTACCCGGCGCCCTACATCAGCTCGTTCGATCGGCCCGCCACCGGCAACGACCCGATCGTCAACCCGCAACCTCATCCCCAGGTGAACTCGCAAGTCGCAACGGCCCCGGGCGACGATCGAGGCTAGGGACAATGCGTCGTGGCGCAGAAACCTAGACTGTCCGCCGTTGTGTCGACCCCGCAGCTGTCCGGGCCGGGCGCGGCTGGCGCCATGCCGTTCGAGTGCAGGTAGAGCAAGATGTGGATCACGTCCGTGAGGTTGATGCTGCCATCATCATTGGCGTCCGCAGCATCTGGGCACGCCGGCGCCGCTCCCATTTGGAATAGGTATCCCAACAAGACGATAGGATCGGAGAGGTTGACGCTGGAGTTGTCGTCAACATCACCGCGGCGAAACTGAGGCTGCTGCGAGGGTCCGGGATCGAACGAGAAGCTGTCGATCACACCACCGGCAAACTCAATGCGCTGCATTGGCTGCGCGGCCACCAAAATTCGGAAGTTTTCGGGTGCAGCGAAAACAGTTGGCGGACCGGCTTCAACGGTGGCTAGCACAGACCCATCCGCGGCGTACGCGGTGGCCGTGGCAGGCGTTGCCGAGACATAGAAGAAACGAGCCAGTGTCGCGCTGCCATCGAACACCACTTGCCCAGACATTCCGCTCATGTAGGAGAAGGCCCCCGACGCATACAGCGGAGGGTTCATCGCCGTTGCCACGGTTCCCCCGCTCCAGTTACTCCCGAGGAAGGCAAAGTCACTAGTGCCTGGCGTCGTGACCCCAGTCTCGGACCCGCTATTGTCGAACAGGATCTCGTTCTGAGCCGGCGCGTAACAACTGCTCGCAAAGCTGTCGACAACGCCCCCGGAAAACTCTAGGCGACGGATCGGTGCGATCGGGTCGAGCGTGACGAAGTTCGCAGGATCTGCGAAGAATGTCGCCGGGTTCGAAGCCGCGGTAGCCACCACCGCACCATTTTGACCGTACGCCGTGACAGCACCGACTGCCCCGTTGTGCACATAGAAGAAGGCCACGGAATCGACGGGTTCGTCAAAGATCACCTGGCCAGCGGTGCCGCTCATGTAGGAGAAGAAGCCCGACGAGTACAGGGCACCGTTACCCACGCTAGCCACCATCCCGCCGGACCAGTTGCTTCCCTGGAACGCAAACGCAGTGGCGCCGGGAGTCGTGATACCCGACTCAGGGCCACTATTCTCGAACTCGAGCAGTACCGGACCGGCAACAAGCCACCCGCAAACCAAGAGATTCGTCGCGCAAGCAACGGCGAGGGGAATTGAAGAGCGGAACGTGTTCATCAGTCGCCTTTCATGGATATGCTCTCGAGCCCGCGCCCTGCAGAGGGGAGGACGCCTTGCGTACTCGGAAGGCGAGTCAATGCAGCGGAAAGTTCCCGAGAAATGCGGAAAATCCGCTGAACGAACTGCAACGGCAAGCGGCCTGCAACGTGACCAAGAAATCTCATCGATTCGTCAAGTCGTGGTGACTACTGGAGCGCACTCGCAAGACGATCCAAATCCCATTCCCCGGTTACCGTGAGTCGTTCCAGATGCAGCGGCTGCGAGCCCGGTCCAACCAGACCCGCTTCGGTCCCAAAGCCAATCGAGTAACCAGCAGCCGTTGCTGCGTGCGAAACCGAATCGTTGGATTGTCCCCACGGGTAGGACACTGCGTTCGGAGCTACAGCAAGCTCGTCTGAGAGTCGCTGCCGCGAGAGCGTTAGCTGCGCCTTCATTGCGTCCGCCACCAAATCGGTGAGTCGCACGTGGTCATGGCTGTGGCTACCGATCGACACTCCAGCCGCTGCAACCTCGCGTAGCTGGCCCCAGTCCATCAGAGGAACGTCGACGCCAAGGTCGCGATCCCAAACGGTAGTCCCTCCCACTTGCGCCGTCACGACAAAGACGGTAGCGACGAAGCCGTACTTGCGCAGCAGCGGCCACGCATGGCGATGGAAGTCGAGATAGCCGTCATCGAAAGTGATCAGGACCGAACGACGATCGAAGCCCTGCTTCTGCAGTACGCAAGTCGCGAACTCAGACAGCGACAGGCCACGGTAGCCGGCATGATACAACCACGCCAGCTGCTGCTCGAATTGCTGAGGAGTCACCCGCCAAGGATCCACCGCTGGCTCAGCGGGCGGTGAGATCGAGTGATACAACAAGACCGGCGCTGTCTGACTGACGGGCGTCAGACCAAGCTTGCGCAAGACCGCCATCGCGGCGCCCACCCAACCCCGTTTCGTTAGCGGCTGCGACAAGCTCTCACCTACCCGCTACGAATCATGCGTCGATAGATTCCAGGATAAGAGTCCGGAATCGCGATCGCGCCCACGGCGTTGGCGTAATACTCCTCCGAGCTCACCCAACCCGCTATCGCGTAGCCGTACCCAGCGTGCGCCATCGCTTCGAGCGTGCGCACCAGCAGCGTCCGACCGATCCCGCGGCGCCGAAATTCTGCATCGACACCGAACGGGCCGAAGAAGCCTTTGGCCGAGCCGTCGTAACAAGCAAAGCCAACGATGCGATCCGTCCCAGTCGATGCAGACTCGACCGCGATGAAACAAGTCACCGGATGCCGCAACAGCGCGGCGTCACACTCGTCGACCCAACCGGCACACGTAGAACGAAAATGTTCGTCGACGAAGCGCAGCAGGTGTCGACGATCGAGAGCCAGTGGCTGTCGGATCTCGATCCCGGCGGTCGCCAATCCTTCGACTTCCGCATCGACGTCGGGAAGGTCATACAGCTTGATGAGCATATCAGTCATGGGGCCCCTCGCCTGTCTGGTCGTGGCGGACCGGGCGAGTCCACCTCTTAGCTCCACCCAACAGCCCGTTTCCACTCGTCAGCTCGTTGCGCACTCATGCTACAGAGCCCGTGGCGGAGAAGCGAGGCTACCAGGGCTTGCGGAAGTACGCGCGACCTTCCGCCCTCAGCTGGGTTCGCTGTTGCCGCGAAGACAGCAACGTAACCGCGTAGTGCCAGGCCGCAGCGGCAGGACGCGCGCCGAGAGCCGCATAACCACAACGCCGACGCGCCGCCGCAACGCGCACCGTCAAGAAACGCCGTTGCGCGAGATTCAGCTTGTCGCAGCCTGCCAGCGCGCGTAGGAACCGCAGGTGCCAACGTTCCTCGTCATAAGCGGTGTGAACGGGACGCTCATAGCCCTCGTAGCGTGGTCCTAGCCCTGCTCCGCGACCACCCACGTCACAGTTGGCCAAGACATGGTCGACGTAGACAACAGTGCCGCGGTTCATTAGGCGCAGCCAGAGGTCGAAGTCTTCGGTTCGCAACAGCCGCGCGTCGAAACCGCCGGCGGCAACGACATCTCGCCGCCGTGCCATCGTCGATGACGTCCCCAGCCACAACAAGCCACCGACCGCCATCCCTAGCAGCAACTCCGGTTCGGCACAGCAGTGAATATTGGCACGCAGGCGCGCACAATCGATCGCCTCTCGCGCCAACGGATCTCGCTCCCACCAGGGAATCATCGTCTCGAGCAACTTCTGCTGCATCGTAAGATCGGGTCCGTCATCGCCAGTCATTCGAAAGTCGCCACTGACAAGGACGGTGTCTGACTTCACAGCAGCGAGCAGCCTCTCCAACGTCCGCGGCTCCCAGCGGTCGTCGCTGTCGAGAAACGCCACCCAATCAGCACGAGCGAGAGCGATGCCTGCGTTCCGGGCTCCTGCCGGCCCGTGCGATCCGTTGTTGGCACAGACTTGCACTCTGGGGTCGCGCCCCACCCACTCACTGAGCTCGGCCGCTGTATCGTCAGTACTACCGTCATCGACGACGATCAACTCGAAGTCGCGACGATCCTGCGCCAAAACGGATGCGATCGCGCTTCCAACATAGGGGCTGCGGTTGTAGGTGGGAATCACGACGGATACTTCAGGCGTCACGGGTCATACCTACTCCACGGGCCATTACAACGACTTGCGATAGTGCAGTGCTCGCACAGCCGGCAGAACTTGCTCGACGGCCCGAGCCGCTTGCTCCACACCCAAGGCCTGCAGCAAGTCCGGCAGCCGACGAGAGCGAGTGTATTCGCTGCGAATCGTCGCGGCCGCCGCGTCTCCAAGCTGCCGACGTTCTGGAGCCGGCATTTCGATCAGACACTCGAGCGCCGTAGCGAAACTCTGTGGACTGGTCAAGTCCGCCAAGACTCCGTTCGTACCGTTACGGAGTAACTGTTCAGTGCTAGACATGGGATGCGCAAGGCAAGCTGCGCCGCGCGCCATCGCTTCCATCAATCCCAGCGGAAAACCTTCGGCCAGGCTCGGTAGCACTGCGATGTCGAACGCAGCCACGGCCGCTGCTGGGTCTGGATGCCAACCGACGAAACGAAAGCAATCAGTGACTCCGCAGTCACGGGTCAGCTGCTCGATCGATTCTCGTTTCCAGCCGTCCCCGACGACAACCACGACAAACGGTTGCACCGCTTCCCGGTTCATAGCCGCGACTGCGCGCACCAGGACGTCGACCCGCTTCTCCGGGCCGAGACGGCCATGGTAGCCAACGACGACTGAGTCCGGCGACAGGCCTAGCTGTTTCTGGGCGCCACTACGCTCAGTTGGCGAACTCTCGGCGAAAGCGGGCGCCACCCAATTCACACACGTCACGGTCTTCGCTGCCGACATTCGCATCACGCTGCGAGCCGTCGCTGTTATCTCGTGACTGACACCAATCAAGCGCGTGGCCACGAGCCCTGTGAACAGGCCATGCACCCAAGCTGGCGCGCGACGCGCCCAAGCCCCGTCGAGGTTCCGATGATCAACGATATAGAGGCTCCGTGTCGCCAGGCGGATCCCGGCCAAGTCCCCGAGACTACCCTGAGCCAGCTCGCCCCGACACAAGACGGCAGTAGCTTCTCGATAGCGCGCCAAGTGCTGCCGCCAGTAGCCCATCGCCCCCTCCTTGACCTGCCTCTTGGCAACAACCTCGACTTGCACGTCAGCACCGACCAGCATTGGCGAGAAGTAGTCGACACTAGGACAGACAATCGACACCTTGTGTCCGACAGCGACGAGGGCGCGGGCAACGTCGACGGTATGCACGTGCACACCCCCGGGCTCATCCGTTCCGGCAATGAACACGAACGGACGCGAAGGCGCCTGCACTTCTCCTTCAGTTGCCATCGCGCCCCATGTCATATTCGGGATAGCGATACCCACACAGACTCAAGAAGCGCCCCACGTTCTCGGCAATGTCCAAGCAGCGTTCGAACGCATACAAGCGGCTGCGACGCAGATGAAGGAGCCCACGCAAGGCATGCCAAGGTGTCGCAACAACACCCCGTGCTGCCAATAGCCAACGTTTCCCCAGCCCGTATCCCTGCCACTGCAGATCCGCCAAGTTCCCGCCATTTCGCAACGATCGCCGGAGCGCCCACGACACGGTGGCGCGCTCCCCTGCCCGGTGCTCGGTCGCGCGCGCTGCTGCGTCCGCTGCAACGAACAGCGCTCCGGCCGCCGCCATGCGCTGGAACAGATCAATATCTTCGCCGCCGGTCCGGTCGAATCGCGCCCGGAACGGCTCCTCTTGGCACGGCAATGACGAGCGACGCACATAGGCATTGCCAGTCTTCGTGAAGTACCAAGGGACAACGGCCCCCGCGATCGCAACGCGATCCTGAAAGAACCGGCACAGTCGAACGGACTCTCGAACGGGGCCGTCGAACTCGATCGCCACCGTACCGAAAACGGCGTCGGCCGCAGACTCTGAGATCGACCGGTGTAGGGCACTCAACCACGTGGGGACTACAATTTCATCGTCGTCGACAAAGGCGAGGAACTCTCCCCGCGCACGACGCACACAAGCATTGCGGGCCGTCGCCAAGCCACGCTGGGGCTCGATCGCGTAGCGCAGCGATAGATCAGTGGAAAACTCTTCGACTATGCCCGCTGCACTTCCATCGGCGTCGTTGTCGACGACAACAACTTCAAAGGGAGGCAGTGGAGAATCTGCTTCGGAAACCTGCGCCGAGAGACTTCCCAGAAGGCGGCGCAGACTCTCCGGGCGCCGCATCGTACAGACACAGACCGTGGCTGTGATCGGATCCGGCAGCGGGTCGTGACAGGGCATTGCGCTACTCAAGACGCTGCATTGCCCGCACGCAAGTCAACCGTTGGGCGAGGGTGCTCAGAACGAAGCATTCGCTGTGATCTTTGCAACACCGTGCTCATCGCGGATCTCCATCTGCACTTGCTTGCGATCCCAATCGATCTCGAGGAATCCGAAGTTCGTGCCTGGGTATGGCTCGCCAACGCGATAGCGGTTCGATTCGTTGACGCTGCTTCGCCCTTGGTTCAGGCTGCTCGCAGTAATGTCGTAGAGACCCTCTCCGAGCTGCCCTGCCTTGCCGTCCAATGAGACTTCGGCGTGATGGCGGTCGCCACTGAGCACAATGACGTTTTTGCCCTGCAGTAGCCGCAACAGGGCGGCCCGCTCCCAGGGCATGTTGCCCCAACACTCCCAGCCATGTTCGTCGGCCAGTAGCTGCACGCTCGACGCGAGAATCCGCAGCTCTGCGGGCTTTCGCAGCTCTTGCTCGAGCCACTTCCACTGTTTAGCCCCGAGCATGGAACCTGTGGTATCCACGTTCGGCAGATACGGGCCTCGGCCGGGCGGCCGTTTCGGGAGCGCGTTCAGCGCTGTCCGATGGTAACGCGTGTCTAGTAGAAGGACCTGCAGCCGCCGTCCCGGAGGCCCCACGATCTCGGAGTGGTAGACGCCCTCTCGCTGACGCCGCACGTCATCGGCTGGCACTCCGAAGAAGTCCAAGAACAGCTGCTGGGAAGCGACCCGCTGTGAGTACTCGCGGCCCGCGTCGTTCATGCCGTAGTCGTGGTCGTCCCACGTCGCCAGCATCGGGACCTTCGCGAGCGCCTGAAACTCGGGCTTCGCGCGCAGGGCATCGTACTTCTTCTGCAACACCGTCATATCCTCGGAGTCGCCGTAGATGTTGTCACCCAGGAAGACGAACAGCTGCGGGTCGGTCGCCACCACCGCGGTAAGTATCGGCACGGGCTCAGACTGCCGCAGACACGAGCCGAAAGCGATGCGAGACACCGCTGGAGTCGACGATTGTAGTTGCTTCGCAACGGGGCTGCAGCCCGCCACGGCCAGCAACACCCCGGCCAAGAAAGCGAGTGCTGACAAACAGCGCTGAGACTGCATCAAGATCTCCTCCCTGAGCTTCGTGCCGGGCCGCTCAACGCCCCTGCCGCAGCATGGCTCGGTCGTTGCTGCTTGCGTTGCCCCCGCGGATCGTAGCGCGACAGCGCAAGATTCTGACGATTTTTCTGCAGGATCAGCGCCCGGTTTCCGCGGGTCCTGATAGCGGGCGACATGGGGTCGTCAGCAGGTGTGCGTTGGGAGGGAGTCGCAGCACGCCAACCAGCTGAACTGTGCCGGGGCTTTGGCCCCACGGAAGTGTCGATTTCGAAAGTAGGAAAGAGTGTTCATCATGAAAGGCGCCAAGATCTCGCGTTGGCTTTGTTTGGCGAGCTGTCTCTGCATCGCGTCCGAAGCCGCCGGCCAGGGCGTACCCTGGGGGGACTTCGAACCGCCCGCGCAACCCGGCTGGATGGTTACCGGGATCGGCCGGCTGCAGCATGTAGCCCCGGCGGTCGATCCATCGAGTCAGTCCAGTTTCACGATCGGGACCCAGGGGCTGCGGCTCGGGCGATCCGGCAACACGCCCGGAACGGCCATCTCGCGAGCGACGACTCGCTTCGAATGCCCCGGAACGGCGGGTGGCAACTGTGTGGTCTTCTTCCAGGCCAACTACGTGCGACGCGGCACTTCGACTGAAGTGGCGCGAGTCGCGCTCCGGCGTGGCAACGTCGTCGTCAGCGCCGCAATCCCGGCGAATGCGGGTTGGGCGCAGTACCAGATCGCCATTCACGGGTGCGGCGCGGTCGAGCTCTACTTCGACGTCGTTGACGATGCCCTCGAAGGGCTCCAGTCGACTCTCTGTGTCGACAACCTCGAAGCGCAGTGCTTCGCCGGCGGCATGAGCTCGGGTCTCGACTCGTTGACGAATCCTGTCACGGTCAACGACATCGACAGCCTGGGCTGGGTACCACTGACCCAGCACTTCAAGCGCGGCGACTGCAATCATGACGGAATGTTCAACATCGCTGACATCGTCCACTTGCTCGGTTTCCTGTTCCCGAATGGAGGCGCCAGCGCGGCAATCGACTGCCAGGATGCATGCGACATGAACGACAACGGTGGCATCAATATTGCGGATGCGATTACCGGACTCGATGCGCTGTTTCCGACGGGCCCCAGTGCTGGACTGCCTGTGCCGTATCTGGTCTGTGGTGCCGATCCAACTCCTGACGGTCTCGACTGTCAGGTCTACCTGTATTGCCCGTAGCGCTTCTTTCTGACGCAGTTGTCTCGATGGGCGCGAGACACTGCGTCAGCATCTACTTAACTGGCGCCCAAAACTACGAGCGTGAATGTCGGAGTCTTGGACATGGTAAGGACACTACTCAGCGCTCGACTCACTGCTGGCGCCTTCTCCGTTCGAGATAGCGATTTCGAAGCGAAGGCCTCCTACGCAGCCGCGCGCAGCCACAGTGCTGGTTGCAAGCAGAGAGCTCTATGCGACAATGCCCCTTCGCTTGGGTGCACAACGAATATGGGAGGTGCTCGAGTGGTCGATAGCGCGCAACGCGCCACGACTGCAATTCTATTGCAGGCAGCAAAGGGCGAAGTGAATGCCGCCGAGGAATTCACGAAGCTCGTCCACGATGAGCTGACTCGGTTGGCTGCCTCCTACCTCCGGGCAGAGCGCCGCGACCATACATTCTCTCCGTCAGACCTCGTCGGTGAAGCCTACTCGCGCCTCATCGATCAAACACGCACGGACTGGAGAAGTCGTCAGCACTTCCTCGCTGTCGCAGCACAACAGATGAGTCGGGTCCTCATCGACCACGCTCGTGCTAGAAACGCGCTGAAGCGACCCCCTTCGAACAAGCGGGTGCCACTGACCGGCCTCTTCTCCGCCAGTACGAACGCATCGTGCGAAACGACCGAACTCGCCGACGCGCTGGCAGAGCTACGCGTCCTACACCAACGCCAAGCCGAAGTGGTCGAGCTGCGTTTCTTCTCTGGGCTCACGGTCCGCGAAGTCGCCGATCAGCTGGGCGTGCACGAGCGCACAGTCGCCGAAGACTGGCGAATGGCCCGGGCCTGGCTGCACGAGCAACTCGCAGGCGATGATGAGCTTACAGGCGGCGATGAGTTCGAAGGGAGAGCCCCGTGACACCGGAGCACTACCGCGAACTCAGCAACGCGTTCGGGCACGCACTGCGCCTCGCGCCGGAACAGCGCGACCGTTTCCTGCAAACCTTGGCAGCCCCACTGCAAGAGAACGTCAAGCGGCTGTTGGCTCGCGACCAACAACTCGAGGACGACCCCGCCGCGACACTCACGTTCGGATCGGACCGGAGACCGGGGCTCGAGACTGCTGCCCAGCCAACGCTGATCGACGGCTACAGGATCCTCGGGACCGTCGGTGCCGGAGGGATGGGATCTGTGTATCGGGCGCAGGAGCCGGGGCCGTACGAACGCGAAGTGGCGCTGAAGATCCTGCGCCAGGATGCCCCAAAGGAAGCGACGACGCTGCTACGCTTCAAAGCCGAGCAGCAAACGTTGGCCGACCTCAACCACCCTCACATCGCTTCAATCTTCAATGCCGGTACTGCCGAAGACGGTCGCCTGTACCTCGTCATGGAGCTAGTCGAAGGGCAACACCTCACAGACTACTGCCGCGACTTGGGGCTGACCTTCGACGACAAGCTGCAGCTGTTTGCAACGATCTGCGACGCGGTCGCGTATGCGCACGGCAAGGATGTCGTGCACCGCGATCTGAAACCGTCGAATCTTCTCGTCACGACCCGCGACGGGCAACCCGTTCCGAAGGTCATCGACTTCGGGATCGCCAAAGCGACTGGCTCTACCGCGCACGAAGACCTGGCGGCACATTTGACCGATCGCGGCTTCGTCGGCGGTACACCTCAGTACATGAGCCCGGAACAGGCTGGCTACAGCGACCTTCCCGTCGACCACCGCACCGACGTGTATTCGCTTGGCGTCGTACTCTTCGAGCTGCTGACCGGTCAGCTACCGATCGATTTCGACGAAGAGATGACGCTCGCTGACGTTGGCCGCCGCATTGGCGAGCAGATCCCAGTCGCCCCATCCAGCGTCGCTGAGCCCGCTGTTGCGCGCCGGCTGCGCGGAGATCTGGACAGCATGATCCTGCGTGCGCTGCAGAAAGACCCGGCGCAGCGCTACGAGTCGCCACTCCAGTTGGCCCGAGACATACGGCGTCACCGGAGACGCCAAACCGTATCGGCGCGGCCGCAAACCGTCGCCTACCGACTGAGCAAACTGGTCCGGCGACAACCCGCCGGTACGGTCGCGATCGCCGTCACGGCAGTCGCGCTGATCGCGGCCGTGCTCACGCAGCAGCCGATCGAACGCACCTTCGCAATCTTGCTACTGCTCGCTTGCGCCGGCGGCCTCGTACGCCATCGGGATCTGCTGCGACGTGCCAGGGATGCGCGCCACTCTGAGGCTCGACTGCGCGGCATCGCCGACAAGCAGCGACGCTTGGCCAACGAGAATCGCGCCCGCGCCGAAGAGCACTACAAACGTATGCTACGCCTGTCCGATGTGCAGCGACTCGAAGACCTCTTGGCGCGGCAACAGGAGCTATGGCCAGCGGTACCGGAGCTACTCCCGGACTTCGCGGCCTGGTTGACCGAAGCAGAGGAACTCGCCGGACGCTTCGACGAGCACAGTGAATTCCTGAAACGTTTGCGACGTGACGCAACCTACGACGCCGACGCCAAGGAACCCAGCTATGTCTTCTCGACGGCCGAGAACCAATGGTGGCACGGGCAGTTGACTCGTCTCGTCGATGGGCTCCGTGACTTCACCAGCGACGGCTCTAGCGCCACGGTTGCCGGGATGAGGCGCCGCATCGATTCAGCAACGACGATCCGCGAACGATCGATCGACTCCGCCGAAGCGCAGCAAGCTTGGACAACTGCAATTCAGGCGATTCACGACTCCGATCGCTACTCGGGGCTGCAGCTGACACCGCAGATCGGCTTGCTACCCCTGCGTCGGGACCCCACGACGGGTCTCTGGGAATTCTGGCTCGTCGAGAGCGGACGGCGTCCCAACCCGAGCCCGGCGAACCAGAGTGGCAACCCATGGATCATCAACGAAGACACAGGCATTGTCTTGGTACTCATCCCCGGGGGCACGTTCCGCATGGGTGCGCAGGGAGACGATCCGACCCAACCCAACTACGACGCCGCAGCAGACCCTGAGCAAGAGGCACCTACTCACGAGATCACGCTCGAGCCGTTCTTCTTGGCGCGCTATCTGATGACTCAGGGTCAGTGGTGCCACATCAGTAGTAACAAGAACCCCAGCTGTTACGGACCGGGACGCAAGTACGGCGACAAACAGCACACGCTGCAACACCCGGTCGAGACGATCAGCTGGTTCGAAGCGCGCGATCACCTGCGGCGCCTCGGGTGTGAGCTCCCAACCGAGGCGCAGTGGGAGTACGCCGCCAGAGCGGGAACAGCGACTCCCTGGTGGACAGGAACAGACGCGACCAGCTTGATCGGGGCGACGAACCTGGCCGACGACTACGCGCGACGCAACGGCGCCCCCGTGACTTGGGAATTCGAGGATTGGCTCGACGACGGCTACGTCGTTCACTCGCCGGTTGGAATCTATCGTCCGAACTCCTTTGGCCTTCATGACATCCACGGCAATGTCTGGGAGTGGTGCCGCGACTGGCACGGCGAGTACTCGTGGTGTGCTGCAGGACCTCGTGACGGCTATCGAGAGCCGCAAGAACAGCGAGCACGGGTGTTTCGCGGCGGCGGCTTCATGCACCGGGCCATTCAATCTCGCGTATCGAGTCGCGTCTTCAACGAGCCTGCGTACCGGGCATCGAGTCTCGGCGTGCGTCCAATGCGATCGATTCGCTAGGAAAATGAGAAACAACTGCAGCTTCTACCGACTTCTTACGCAGGTTCCTATGGACCAAAAGTCGCGCACCTGAGGCCCAAGGTGCCGCGAACAAGCTTCGATGGGTCAGAGAGACGAGGTGATCTGTGCGTTGCCTGTTAGCCATTTGTGCGATTGTGTGCTTCTCCAGTTCTGCGGTCATGGCGCAACCGTTTCCAGGGGATTCGCACTCCGCACTGTTGGAGCCCGATCCCACACCACCGCCAGGCTTCCCGACGATCGAAGCCAACGTGATCTACAGCGTCGGCAACGGCACGCCGACTGTGATCAGCAATCGGCTGAAGGAGGCGCTCGCGGGCCTCGGCGGCAATGCCGATGCGTTCTCGTACGGCCGCGACTTCGGCTTTTACGAGAACTCGCATTCGTTCTTCCTGTGGTCGATCGACTACACGACCTCCGATACGAAAGACGCCGTGCCGCGGTCTCCGCTCTACCTGGAGCCGGTCCGCGAATGCGAAAGCGATCTATTCTGGGCACAGGATCGCCAGCAGCCCGACCGCGAGTGGGGCATGCACGGCAAAGCGGCTGACGAGAACTCGGCGTCACCAGTGCCGGTCGACTTCCCTCGCAACTACTTCGAGATCAAAACGAACCTCGGTCTCGGTGGCGCCTACGGCGAGCCACAGTCGCCAAGCGGCCTCAGCCAGAACGTGCAGGGGTTCGACTATTGGCCGAGTCCTGAGTACGCAACGCGCGGAGACATCTACTTCTCGGTCGACCAGATGATCACGGTCCCGCAGCACGGCGGCGGGACCCTGGATTTTGGGACCGCAGACATCCTGCTGCTCCCCGGGCCTCCATCGCTGCCGGTCGCTGAGAACATCGTCCTCTTCAGGTCTGCTGATTCCATGGGGCTCCAAGACAGCGACGATATCGACGCGCTGGCGATCAACCTCCAGGGCGAGGGCTTCTCGGGAACGTTTGCGATGTTCTACGACCCCGTTTTGTGGTTCTCGCTGACGAACGCCAGTCCCACAGTTTCGTCGGGCGGCAGCGGCTCGGACATCTACCAGATGATCCTCGACGGTTCGCCAGCGGTCCTACACATGAGTGCAGAGTCGATGGGCGTCTTTGGCGCGACGATCGTCACAGACATCGACAGCCTCGGACACGTCGATCCGGATGCCGTAACGAACTTCAGTAGCTGCACGTTTCCATCGGGGATGGGCTCCGGCTATCAAGGGATGGAGGTCGTCTTAGACACCAACGGCGTCCCCACTGACTTGCGCTTTGGGAACGGCTTTCGACCCTTCGAAGGCAGCTATGGCGTCGCGGTAAACGACGTATTGCTTCCAGCCGCCCCCGGCACCGTTACGTCGGTACCGCTCACTTCGCCCCTCTTCACGCTGGAACCGGGTGATCTGGCGGTCGTCGAAGTCTCCGGAGAGGCGCTACTGCGCGATCTACTTGACCGAATCTTGCTGCGAATCCCAACCGCCGGATCGGTCGCTCCAGTGGCAGCACTCACGGCGACCGCTGACCCAAGCACGATGACGGTGAGCTGCTCGTGGGACCCGTTGGGCGCTGACTCCGAAGTGCGTCTGGACGGCGTCCTGGTGGCAACGATCGGCGCCGCTCCGGGGACGGCCTCGTTCACGTCGAGCCCACTGCCTCCGGGTGTGCACTTCTTCGACGTCCGCCGCACGATCGGCGGCGTCGTCAGCGAACCGGAGTTCGCGCCGGCGGAGTTGATTCCAGCGACGATCGTGCAACCGCCGCACAATCTCTCGGCGTTGGTGACGGCAGTGAGCACCGTCGTCTCGTGGGAGAACGCTGTAGCTCCGATCGGCTACACGATGGTGGAGCTGTATCAGAACGAAGCGCTGGTCACGACGCTGCCGACAGCTACAACGGACTTCTCGTTTCCAGGGTTGATACCGGGCCTACACACGTTCCGTGTACGTGGCATCGTCGGCACGTCGTTCACGGCCTGGTCATCACTGAAAGTGTTCGTCCCGATCGTGGCGCCGCCGGCACCCGTCACGCCTCCACGCGATGACTTCTTGACCCTGCCAAGCCTCTCGATTCCGGGTAACGGTGGTACGGGTGCTGTAGCCACGACGTACCCTGTCGCAATCCCGGGCTCGTTCGGCACGACTGCCGACCTCGACGTGAAGCTAGACGTCAGCCATGAGCGCCCGGAAGCGCTGACTATCGACCTGACCAGCCCAGGACCAGCCGCCACCACCGTGCGCTTGGTCGATTCGACCGGCAACACCAGTGAGGCGATCTGTCGCCACATCGACGACACCTGCGACATCGGCAGCATTCATGACGGTCAGGGGACTCACCGACCGGAGTCTGTGAACGGGGCCATGAGCGACTACGACGGCCAGGCGATCGCCGGCACGTGGACGATCACGATCACGAACCACTCCCCGATCGCCGGTACGTTGGAACTCGCAACGCTGTCGTTCCTGCCGCAACAGGAGTTTCGTCGCGGTGACTGCAACTACGACGCTGTCGTCAACATCGCCGACCCGATCCGATTGCTGAACTTCTTGTTTCCGACAGGTACTCTCGATCGCTTGAATTGCGACGATGCCTGCGACATGAACGACGACGGTTCACTGAACATCGCCGACGCAGTCGCGGGATTGAATGCACTCTTCGGAGTTCCCAGCGTGCCTTTACCAGCCCCAAGTCCCGCCTGCGGCCCGGACCCGACGGTCGATGCTCTCAGCTGCGGCATGGCTTGCCCATAGGTCGACGATGGCAATCAACCACGTCGAGAATCGAAACCGGCGCCCGTTGCGAGCTTGCAACGGGCGCCGGTTTTCTTGTCTAGCCGGGCAAGCCGATCGCGCCCTACTTGCGTCGCTGCGCCTTGCTCTGCTCCGCCTCGTCGTCCCGAATCACTTTCGTATCGTTCTTCAGGTGTCGCTGGTAATCGAACATACCTGCATCCAAGCGCTGATCGACGTCCACCAGCTCGGCCTGCAACTTGATCAGGCTGAGTCCACCGAGGTTCACGTCGAAGATCGTCTTCTCGATCAAGCCCGAGCGGGGATCGATCACGACGCGCACCGTGATCTCGAGGAAGCGCTTGTCGTCACTGTCACTCTCGCCAGTCTCGCGCCGGAGATCGAACTCGAACGCCCGATGCCCGATGCGTCGTTCGTACGGTCCCGTCACTTCGGTCAGGCGGTGCCCCTTGCCATCCTTGCTCGCATCGTTGAGTTCCTGAATGAAGCCCCACGACAGGAACGCGAGCAGGTCGGCATTCTCGAGATCGAACCCGGCGTTGCCGAGCTCACTCTCGTCAAGGTTCAACTCCCCTGGGGTCTGCAGGTGCAGCTGGTTCGCAGCCGCGTCGTACGACCAGAAGTCCGTACCATTGAAGCCAATGACCCCGTCGGTCGCGGTCGGATCATCGTCGGGGTACAGATCGACCAACACGCGGTTGGGTGCCCCGAGGTACACACGAAACGGATCCAGAGGTTGCCGTTTTTCGTCTGCGTCGGCTTCACCCTTCGCTTCTTCCTTGTCAGCATCTTTGGAATCGCTATCGAAGATCGTCTCCAACAGCTGCACCGCTTCCGAGCTGGGCGTGACCAGCAGCTCGATATTGCGCAGATTCAGGTAGTGCGAACACGCACGCTCAGCAACTTGCGCAGGGGTTTCCCCAACCGAGGTACGGGGAATGACCATGAACACGAGCATTGCAGCGGCGGCGACACCTACACCGGTCATTGTTCGAAACATCAGCTTCCTCACTTTGCTTCTCTGGCTGGCGACTACGCTGACGTCTGTAAAGCGCTGCATGAGGTGAGCCGGTGGCGGCGGAGCACTTTCGAGCTTCGCTGCGAAGTGCTGCCTGGACTCATCGCTGACCGCAGCGATCAACCCAGCGGCCGCTCGACATCCTGAGCACGCTTCGAGGTGCTGCTCGATGCCCAAACGTTCCTGGGCGTCGAGCTCGCCATCGAGGTGAGCACTCAAGAGCTGTTGTACGCGGTCGCACTTCATGGTCCGGCCGTCCTCTCTGACAGCAGCGTAGACAGACGAAGGCGAGCGCGATGCAGCATGGTGCGCACCGTATCCTCACTCGCCTCGAGCACCTCGCCGATCTCGCGGTACGAGAACGCAAGACCATCCTTGAGATAGACCGCCGCACCCCAGTTGCCAGGGAGACGCTCCAGCGCGTCGTGCAACGTCGCGCTCCGTTCGTGGCGCTCCGCCACAACGCTCGGGTCGTCAGCCTGGGCGTCGACCAACCCGGCAGCCGGGTCGGCCAACGACTCGGGGCGCCGCCGGCGATACTCGCTTACGGCAAGATTGCGCACGATCTTCAGAAGGAGAGGTAGCAGCGACCGACTACAATCGACAGTCGCTGCGCGCTCGAGAAGGCGGGTGTAGGCGCCTTGGCAAAGGTCTTCCGCCGACGCGGAGTCACGGACCAGAGTGCTGGCAAAGCCATACACTCGGGGCCAATCCTCCAACGCACGGGCAAACGCCTCGCGTACTACTGAGTCCGGTGAGCTCAATCGTTCTCCGTATCCGCGGCTGGACACCGCCCTGCCTTCTGTCAGCAACACGCGGGAAGCAGTGGAAACGTTATCCAGAATCTCCGCAATAGATGTAAGACCGAGCGCAACAAGTAGTTGCAACTCTCCACCCGGAGCTGTGGGATCAGGCTTTTCGGATCGAGCCTGGAGCCATCGGTCCGTACTCGATGACCACAAACGGAGGAACGATGTCGCAACGTCAGTCAGTTTCGTCGGCAAGCCCGTACGAAGACCAGTTCGGCTTCTGCCGCGGCCTTCGCATCGGCAACTTGATTCAGATCGCAGGAACCGCACCCATCGGTGCCGATGGCAAGACCGTCGGCGTTGGGAACCCTGGAGCGCAGGCGCGACGCTGCTTCGAGATCATGCAGTCCACGCTCGAAGAGCTCGGCGCAACGACGAGCGATGTCGTGCGGACGCGCATGTACTTGACCCGGATCGCGGACTGGGAGGCCGTCGGCGCCGCACACGGTGAGTACTTCCGCGAGGTCCGCCCTGTCAGCACAATGCTCCAGGTCGCGCAATTGATCGATCCCGACTGGCTCGTCGAGATCGAAGCGGATGCGATCACGACGACTTAGCTGTTACGGGCAAGCCACGCCACCGCTACACGGCAGGGTGCCTGGAGTGTCACCGTAAACACACTCGCCATGCAGCGGATGCACGGCGCCTCCAAACAACGCTTGCAGCGTGAAGATCGGATCAGAGATGTCGACGACACTATCGGCATTTGCATCGAAAGCGCGCAGGCAGATGCGAGCAGCCGTCGTTCCGAAGACTTCTCCCAACGACAGGATTGCGTCGCCGATATCGACTGTGCCGTTGGCGTTACAGTCACCGCGCGCAAAGGTCATGGCGCCGGGCGCGATCGTCAAGGTCTGGTCCGCGGCAACGTCCTCCAACACAGAAACGATCCCATGGCTCCACTCCACTCGCACCTCGTCGACAGTAGTAGCTGCACCCAGGCCGAAGTGCACAGAGAGCTCACTTTGACTCAGGAAATTGCAGCCCCCATCCAGCGACCGTACCTGCTCGACGCCAGCGACTGTGATGCGAACGCGACTGCCGAATCCGTTCGGAGCCAACGCAGAAACGGCTGAAGTGTCGAGGAAGATGCGGAGTCAGTGCTGATCGACTCCAGTGAGATCGCACCTGTATAGCTTCACGGGATCATTGTTGGCGAAGAACAACACGTCTTGATCGCCGTCATTGTCGTAGTCGATTGCTGCGATCCCGCGCCCCTGCAGATTGTGCGCAGCGATCCCGGTAGCAGTCGATACGTCGCTGAAGTTTCCGGTACCGTCACTCTTGAATGCGCGACTCGACTCGAGCTGAAACTCGGGTAGCTTCCAACCATTGGTTTCAATCAAGTCGACGAGGCCATCGTGGTCGAAATCGACCGACAACACGCCCCATCCCCAGCCACCATCGCTGACTCCTGATTGGGCGGCCGCTTCCGCATAGACGTGATTGGGTTGCTGCATGTAGAGCATGTTTCCGGTTCCTGGCACAGTTGGACCTGGCGACGTCAACGTGTAGACCGAACTCACGTACCAATCCAGGAGTCCATCGCCGTCATAGTCTGCAACTGTGTGCCCCATGCCATTGGCGTCGAGCCCGGTCCCCGAAGCAGCAGTGTAGTTGCTGAAGCCACCCAAGCCGTTGTTGACGTAGTATTGGCTCGTTCCGAAATCCGCAGCCAACAGGAGCTCGGGGTAGAAGTCGCCGTTCATATCGACAAAGCGCGGCGAGAACGTGTAGGCGTTGACCGCGCCAAGAACCGTCGCGGTGACATCGATGAAGGTACCGCCGACGTTCTCGAACAACGTGTTGCCGGCGAAGTTGTGCCACCCTGCAACGAACAGATCGAGGTCCCCGTCCAGATCATAGTCGCCGAATGCCGAGCCCCATCCGTCTTCGATCGCGCCGCTGGTCTGGTTGACGCCGGCGTTCGTCGCTTGGTCTGTGAAGTGCGTGCCTCCTTCATTTCGATACAGCTTGTGTTCGCCCAATTGCGCACCAAGTCCGAAACTCGTGACATAGGCATCGACCCAGCCGTCATCGTTGTAGTCACCGATCGCAACACCGATGCCACGATGGATCCCACTCAAACCCCAAGCGATGGTCGCGTCCGTGAAGGTGCCGTTGCCGTTATTGATGAAGAGCTTGTCCCCCAACCAACCGCCCAAGACGAACACGTCTTGAAAGCCATCGTTGTTGAAGTCAGCAACTGCCCCGCCCCCCGCGATGTCGTTCGCCGGCATGAAGTACTCACCGGAAAGCCCTGCGGCCGCAGTGACATCGACGAACGATACACCTTGAGCCATGGCGCTCGACAAAGGGGCACACAGCAGCACACAGACGAGCCATCGTGTTCTCATCTCGGAACACCTCTCGTAAGGAGCCTGGTTGTAGGGAGTGCGCCCGAGCCCTCGAGCGCTCACGCAATAGTAGCACAAGCCCTAACGGCTGGAGACCGACTCCAGCTCGTTGACCTCAATAGTACTTACCGCACCGCAACTCGAAGCAGCGTCGCAAGAACGCTGCCTCAAAAGCGCGCCGAAGAGTCGATCGACGATCTTCAAGGACACGCCGGACCTCCGTTGCAAGGGAGCGGACCGGGGCTGTCTCCATAGACGCACTCAGCAAGGAGCGAATGCACATCGCCGCCACCAAAGAGTGCCTGTAGCGTGAATAGAGGATCCAAAAAATCGATTGTCTGGTCTGCGTTCGCGTCGAACGCCCGCAAGCAGAGGCGTGCTACGGGAGGCCCAAAGACCTGCTGCAGAGCG